>JBAUBP010000247.1:0-9237 GCA_049676905.1 Bathyarchaeia archaeon | reverse complement strand
GCCTTCACTCCAATAGTCAGATTCTTGCAGTACACATCCAAGATGAATAATTGCATCCATAGTAGGAGTGGGAATATTCAATAGATCTCCTATAGACGACATAGGAACAAGGCTCATAGGCACATCTTCTGTAATGTATCTGTGGATCAAAGTGCTTGGAGCCTTGACGCCACGATAGCCCGGAGTCGCATGGATGGCGTCGTAAAGAGTTTTTCCTGGAGAATCATATGCCAAATATAGCCATTGTCTGGCCGAATGTACACGAATCCCAAGCGCCTGTCCCAAAGCGACTCGTGAAACATCGATTACTTCTAATATCTTTGCCACTTGAGGTGTAACCCCATCAAGATAGAAATGGAAGTCTCTACTCAAATCTTCAATGCGGGCTGCGTTAAGAAGAGTTATTGCAGGATGAAATATTGCTCCAATATTATCCAGACTTGTCTCAAGAACATTTGTGGCTGCTATAAACTGAGGAAACACTGTTCTTATGATTTTCAAAACTTCAGGCGTTTTGTGTGCCGGTATTGCAGCTAATGGAACTGAATTTTTAATCTGAAAGATTTTCGCTTTGGCGAATTCCAAATGTCTAGAGACGTAAATGAAGGTCTGTGTTTCTGCAATGGTTACATCTGCCTTTATCTTTTTTTCATTTTTTAAGATGTGTCGAAATTCAATAGCGCCAAATGTCCTTCCTGGATTTAAAATGATTATCTGATTATCCCTGAGATACGGAGCACATTGTTCCGCCATGAACCTGTGACCCATGGCTGGAATGACTACCATTATGATATCGGCATCCTCAATTACTTCTTTAATTTCAGTACTTGCGATTTGGATGTTTCCATATCCTTCAACCTCGCCCTCTATTTCTATAGCGCCTCTAAGTTTAACTTGTTCAATTCTTTCACTATTACGAGTGTAAATGTTAACTGGGTATCCCATGATGGCCAGATGCCCAGCCATTGCTAGTCCTCCATGACCAGCTCCTAATACCGCAAATTTTGGTTTTACTTCTTTCAAAGCCAATAATTATCCCTCAATCGATAAAGTAGGAAGCGCGCGCTATCATCCCACTTAATATACACACAATATTAATGTTCGAATCAAGCATCATATATCATAAATTGGTAAAAAACATTCTGGAAAAAGTCGGCCAAGCTATTAATAAAATCTTCAAAAATCCAATTATTAGTTTATTTTCTTGAGAGATTTATACTCCTATATAAACAACTCTCTAACTTGAACCATGAATCTTAGAGAGATGCTTAAAAAGAGTATTCAAAGTGTCTATGTAAATCATAGTTGTCTAGGTGTTATGATAATATAATAAATAATCAGAGAAATTTCGTCAGTAAAAATGGTAGATAGAAAAATGCTTGCTCTCACAGTTGATTTCGGCAGCACCTTCACGAAGGCTATTGTGATAGACCTACATAAAGAAACCATAGTCGCTCGCAGTATTTCTCCGTCCACAGTTGATACAGACATCAATATTGGTCTTCAGAGTGCGTTTGATAAGATTAAAAATTGGCGAAACCTTGAAAATAATATCAAACTTAAACTTGCCTGCAGCAGCGCGGCTGGCGGTTTACGTATAGCCGCTATAGGCCTTGTCCCAGAATTGACTGGAGAAGCTGCAAAACAAGCGGCTCTTGGTGCAGGCGGAAAAATAATTGGTGTATACACACATGAATTGACCAAAGAAGATTTGAAAAAACTCAAAGAATCAAAACCAGATATCATTCTACTTACAGGTGGAACTGACGGCGGAGACCGAAAAACAGTAGAATATAATAGTCGTCAGCTCTCAGAATCCAAATTAATTTGCCCAATAGTCGTCGCATGCAATCGTGAAGCTATACAATTAGTAATCGAAGAATTAGAAAGGTCCGGAAAAAGAACTGTGAGAACAGATAATGTAATGCCAGAATTAGGTAAATTGAATACAGATCCAGCCAAAGCAGCAATAAGAGAACTTTTCCTCAAACATATTATTCAGGCTAAAGGACTAGAAAAAGCTGAGTCATATGTTGACGTTCTGATGCCTACACCATCAGCCAGTCTTGAAGCAGCCAGTCTGCTCTCAACAGGCACCTGTAACGAATCTGGAATCGGAAATCTAATGATTATCGAGGTCGGAGGCGCCACAACTAACATTTATTCAGTATTTGATGAGCCACCACCAAAATCTAATGTTATAAAGAAAGGTATCAAGGAAGAGAAGATAAAACGCACAGTCGAAGGAGATCTTGGCGTTAGAATAAGTGCTCCTAGCCTCCTTCAAATTGCCAGTATTGAACAGATACAAAAGCTAGATAAAATAAAGACCAAATCTGACATTTTAAAGCAAGCACATCTGTTAGCAAGAGAGACGAGTCATATTTCAAATACAGAAAAAGAACTAGACTTTGATGACACTTTAACAAGACTTGCTGTAAGGTACGGTGTTGAAAGACATGTCGGATTGATCGATGAGATTCATACCCCGTCAGGAAAATATTATTTTCAAAGAGGCAAAGACTTTGAAAGCCTGAAAATCCTCATCGGATCCGGAGGCCCCATCGTTCATAGTAGAAAACCTACAATTATTTTAAATGAAGCCATAAGAACAAAAGAAAGACCAGACATACTCAAACCAAGAAAACCTAAGAAAATCATCGATAACAATTATATTCTTTGGTCTATGGGTTTAATTTCAAGATCACACCCTGATACAGCTCTCAGGATGCTGAAAAGATCCTTAAAACCGGTTTAGTATAAAAATAAAAGGCGTCACTAGACATGAGCCAAAAAACCAAAAAAACAATTGTCATTGGATCACTCGGTGAAGATGTACATGTAGCAGGTACATGGGGATTCGCTAATATAGCAAAGAAAGAGGGTTACAATGTAACACTTCTCGGTCCAGCAGTTTCGGTTAAGGAATTTATTGGTGCAATAATTGAGACTGATGCTAACATCATTGGCATAAGCTATAGACTCAGTCCGGAATCAGCAAAATTTCACCTCTCAAACTTAAAAAATGGTCTACAAGAAGCAGGACTTCTAAATCGAAGATATTTTTTTGGAGGAACCCCCCCAGCAGCAGAGGTCGCCCGTTCAATAGGAATATTCGAGAAAGTATTTGATGGAACAGAGCAAATTGAAGAAGTATTATCAGTCCTTAGAGGACATAAGAAGAAGAGTGGTAATGAAATACCACCACAGAAACTAATCGAAAGGATAAGTTGGAAATCACCTTACCCAATATTAAGACACCATTTCGGTCTTCCCTCTCTCGAAGATACTATCAATGGCATCGAAGAAATCACAGAGAGCCGTGTATTAGATGTAATATCATTGGCTATAGATCAAGATGCACAAGAGCACTTTTTCTATCCTGAGAAACAAAAGATAGGTAGAGCAGGAGCTGGTGGAACTCCAGTTCGTTCCGAGGACGACTTGAGCGCTTGCTATGAGGCTACCCGACGTGGAAATTATCCGATGATGCGATGTTATGCGGGTACAAATGATTTAATCCGATTCGCAGAAGTTCTTCAGCGAACCATCCATAACACATGGGCGGCAATACCTCTTTTCTGGTTTAACCAGATGGACGGCAGAGGACCTCTGGATCTTAATGAATCGATTGAGATTCACCAAGAGGCTATGCGATGGCATGGGCAACGCAACATACCAGTCGAGGTAAATGAGCCACATCATTGGGAGATGCGGTCAGCACCCGATACAGTCTCAATTGCTGCAGCATTTCTAAGCGCCTGGAATGCTAAAAAAATGGGTGTGAAACACTACATATCAATACATATGTTCAATCATCCTCCTGGAGAAAGTTTTCAGGGAGATTTAGCAAAACAAATGGCTAAACTGCAATTGATTGAACCACTTCAAGATGAGAATTTCACAATTCTACGTCAAACTCGAACTGGGCTTTTAAGTTATCCGACCGATTTGGATGAGGCTAAAGGACAACTAGCCTCATCACTGATGCTACAGATGGCATTGAATCCACAAATCATTCATGTAGTCGCTTTTTGTGAAGCTGATCACGCGGCAGATCCTCAAGATGTTATACAAAGCTGTAAGATTACACGTCGCGTAATCAAGAATTGCCTGGATGGAATTCCAGATATGACACAGGACCCAGTTGTGATAAAGAAGTCTAAAAGACTCGCCGAGGAATCAAATATCATTCTTCAAGCTATCAAAAAGATAGCTAAACCAAATATCGAAGATCCATGGAGTGACGCGGCTACCCTTACACAAGCTGTTGCGCTTGGAATCATGGATGCCCCACAGCTTCTTAATGAGAAATATGCACAAGGAGAAGTTGCGACTGAAATAATTGATGGCGTATGCCGTGCTATAGATTCTAAAACCGGAAAAATTTTTAATGAAAAAGAACGTATCTCAAGAATTTTTGAAAAAATAAAGGCACAATAAGTTTTATGTGTATTCAGCATTCTAGGTGTTATCGACTTTTAGCTATCAAGACGGTTAAATAGCTAAAGTTCATTGTAAAACAAATAAAATCTAGCAAACTAAAAACTAAAAATAGTAGGGAATCGTTTGGCCTTATCTGGAAAAATTATCCCACAATATTTATTCCTAACAAAAGGTGTCGGAAAACATAAGGATTACCTGCAATCATTTGAGTTAGCTTTGAGAAATGCAGGCATACATTATTGCAACATAGTAAATGTTTCGAGTATAGTTCCTCCTGGTTGTAAAATTATTACACGGGAAAAAGGGTTGTCCATGATTAAACCAGGTGAGATAACTTTTATCGTAATGGCTAGAAATTCAACAAATGAACCACACAGACTAGTGGCATCTTCAATCGGTGTTGCCATCCCATCAGGGCAGAGTGATTACGGTTATTTGTCCGAACATCACTCTTATGGGGAAACAGATGAAATAGCTGGAGATTATGCCGAAGATTTAGCTGCAACAATGCTTGCGACAACTATGGGAATACCTTTTGATCCAGAAACGGCTTGGGACGAGAGAAAACAATTATTCAAAACTAGTACTTCGATAATCAAGACAACAAACATAACACAATCTGCTACTGGAGATAAGAATGGATTATGGACTACGGTAATTGCAGCAGCAGTATTTGTTCCCTAATTCTCGTTTATACTGACATTAGATCACAGAAGTAAAAACGTCCATCTCTTAACACAATGTCACCCAATTCGAACTGTACCCTGCTTTCAAATAATGGTCCGTCAAATACAAAGGAATGAAATTCTCCATTTTCACCCATCGGATCTACATTAGGTGGTAAAGCCGATAGAAATCCTTTATCAAACATTCTGCCAACAAAATCTTTTGAGAGACTTTTAGAGTCAACACAGGTGATTACAGATTTGAATCCTAATTTTATGAATTGTTTTGCTAGCTGAAAAGTATCTTTCTTCCACAAGGGAAATAAAGCAGTCATACCTATTTTGGATAAATTTTCTTCTCGATATTTTCTTACATCTTCTAGAAAAATATCACCGAAGACTATAGATCTAATACCATGAAGCAAATATTTTTGAAGAGTACTGACCATTGGAGATGTGTATTCTTCATCTGACGCATTTTTTGGAATGAATATTTTCTCAAGAAAATAACCTAGATATTCAACTTGCCTTTCCAGCATGATTCGACGTATGCCGTGCATGCTAACTCGATCATAATCCTCTGTGATGACAGTTAAAAGAGCACTTATTTCGAATTTTCCATCTTTCACGATCTCATAGAGTGAAAGGGCACTATCTTTCCCGCTACTCCAAGATACAAGTATCTTTTCTTTAGGATACATTAGTTTATTACTTCGTGTATTAGATTCAATAGATTCTCGATATTCCCATAGCTACCGCTAGAAAATATTTAGGCCATTGAACGATACGATTAATCCTCAGGATTTCCTTGAAATATTAATACGAAGGTAGTAGCGGTTGTTGCCCATATGGATAGTAACCTGTTGACATACCTGGATAGTAACCTGTTGACATACCTGGATAGTATGGATAGGTTGGCTGCTGTTGCTGTTGTAGTGTGAAAGGATATATTGATTCAGGGGTTAGTGCGGTTTGTGGATTTTCATAGCTTTGTGCTCCAAACCATGGAGATGGATAGCCGCTACCATATCCTGGCTGGGGGGCAGAGTATGGAAGTTGCATGGAGTAAGGATTCAAAGTCGACATCGGACTGTAGGATGGATATCCATAAGGATAGTATGGATTATAGGTCATCAATTTTCACCTAATTCTATTGAAAGTATGGATCCATCTTAAAGCTTCTTATTATTAATGTGTAAAGATGTCAAATCAATTACTAGCTTGCATCATTTCAGGCAGCAAACAAAGCGCTTGCGCTAATACATATTTAAAGCGATGTCACATTCGAAAGCCACATCTTAAATACAATATTTTCCTATAACTAAATCAAAAGTAAAGGTGATATGAATGTCTTGGTATTCTCCATTACCGTATCCTATCTTTGGGCCACAAAGAATCTCATACCCTGGATATTACCAATCAATCTTTTCGCCATATTTTCCATTTCCAGTAATTCCAACTCTATCTCCAGAATTGGCTTGGAGAGCACCATGGTATGCTCAAGAGATAGGCGTAGCTAGGGCAAGCCCCAGGCAGTTCTTTCAGTGGTAAACATCCATTCTTTTAAATTTTAAAGAAAGAAAATCCTTTTTTTGAAAAATCCATTTCACAATCACTTCTGAACATTTAATCAAGGGTTCAAACATAATATCTAGATTCTAAATGAAGCATAAGCATTATAGACTATTTTATTTCTCCAACTAAATATCAAAATAGATTTTATTTCATAAAGATATTAGTTTAAAATTGAGGATCTGTAATTTATTCTGATTTTAAATCAATATAATCTCTAATCAATGGACCCCTCTTTCAGAAAGAGTAACAAATGATATGTTAATACTTATGAATCAGCTTTAAAATCAATTAGCTGAGATACTTTGGTCGATACTCTAATCATAGATAATATTAATTCTTTAGATCAAACAACATTAATTCTACAGATAATAACTAGCATAATTATAATCGCACTAGGAATTATTATCAATCAATTTTTTATCAAGAAATCAATCGATAAATTTGGTGAAAAGACTAAACTTGACATACACCATTTAAAGCCATTAAAAAGAGCTGCCTCTATAGCACTATCAATTTTAGTTTTATTCATAATACTCGGCATCTTCGGCTTACAAGAATATCTTCTTGGCGCATTTGCTGCGGCAGGATTTGCCGGAATAGTGATAGGGATGGCTATACGAGACGTCGTTAGCGATTTATTGACTGGAGCATTGTTATATGTTTATCAACCTTTCAAGATCGGTGATTCGGTCGCAATTGGAGATATTTGGGGAAAAGTAATAGACATTGGAGCTGCAGGAGTTAAAATACGATCATGGAGTGGCGAACTCGTCATTATACCTAATTCAAAAATGAGAACCTCAATAATCCAGAATTTTTCAATAGATACACGAAGAGCTACTATCACCTTTAATGTAGATTATTCGTCAGATTTCAGCAAAACATTGGAGGCATGTAAAAGAATTCTTAACGAAATTCCTGAGACATTAAAAAATCCTGAACCAGTAATTAGAGTGGATGATTTTACTGAGAAAAGCGTCAAGATGTTGATACTCGTATGGTTTCCAATCGATGATTATTGGATCGGATATGCAAAAGTTCAAAAAGGTTTAGCAGATGCTTTCAGAGAGATGGGATTAAACCCTCCCATCATTAGAAGAGAGGAAAAGATTAGAAACATTAGTTAAATCATAACAATATAGCGCATGCTATTCGATGGTTCACTATCACCATTTCTCTATAGGCATCGCAAGGATTTCTTGTATGGAAAGTCGTTTCTCAGGTTTCCCTGCAAAAGATTCTTTCTGAGTAGAAGTCCGGAGAACTACAGCCGTGTCAGCACCCTCCCCCGTGCCTCCGACCGAGATTACCTTGGTTGATGATCCTATTTTTCCAATTTCCACCGCTGCGACCGCTATCTCGATGGCTACTTTCATGCCTTGACCAAAGACATATAATGTCTCTGCAATGAGCTTCCACGCATTACCACACAGTGGAAGAAAGGTTATATCAAATATATCTCTACGTAGACGGATATCATTCTCAGAAGATTCATCTAATCGATTTCGAACAAGTTTTCCCAAGGCACCTTTATCCGGATAGGATATCCGCTTACATGCTTTCATTACTTCATCTTCTGAAATGGATATAATCTTCGCTTCTTTCCCCAATTTATTCACAAATTTTTCTAATGTACGGCCTGTAGTCATGGGAACTATAACTCCTGCCACATCCCTCATTTTGAGCCTTTCTTTAGTAACTTCGATGACAGAATCTGTATTCAAAAAGCCAGGAGATTCGAAATACGTTACATTTCCTTTATACACGGACATAATAGTTCTCTCTCATTTTCTAATAAAAAACTTCTAAATAATAATGATCAATTTATCAGACTAGGCCTAATATAGGTCGTGTTGAAGAATTATGAGATTTATTCATTCGGTGGCTATGCTAGCCATAGTCTGCATTATGCTGCAAGTTTCGATTTCCAACGGGTCACCGGATGATGAGGAAATTTGTTATGTGAATGGGTACGTATTCGAAGCTGATAGTGATGGAAAACCCATTATTTTCGCTTGGATCAGAGTTTACGATAACAATACACTAATAAATAAAGGGTTAAGCGGACAAAATGGTTCTTACTCTTTTGCTCTGGAACCTGGAATGTACAATGTTCATGTTGAAAAAGCCGGTTTTATTCCGCAGAATGCGTTTATAGTTCTGGAACCAGAATCTTCACTCAGAATAAATTTCTATCTAGAAAAAATGCAATCACCATATGAAGTATCAATATTTATTACTGGAATCCCAGAAAAAATCTATCCGGAGATGCTAATTGACAATAATTTTTCTGGATATGTCCTCAATGAGACTAGAATTTGGTTCATGGAAAATAGTACACATAGCATAATGTTGAATCAAGTTGTCAATGGCAGTATACGTTATGTACCATCAGACGAAGAAACTCGCATTTTCACAGAAACAGAAACGATAGTATTTCCATATCACACACAATACTATGTTACTTCCAATACAAATCAATGGATAAATGACTGGTATGATGAAGGTACTATTCATCTTGAAGCAAGTGAAACAGTAGACCTTGGCAATT
>JBAUBP010000246.1:0-1991 GCA_049676905.1 Bathyarchaeia archaeon | reverse complement strand
CTCCTAACTATTTCCATTACTGGCCTGATTTGAACAAACGCATCTTCAAACAGAGATATTGAATCAAATCGTATGATTACTTTTTCTAATGAAATTTGAGCGGCTTTTACAATAGTATACATTTTTCTTATTTCGGCACATTCATTAGCAAAAATCTTAGATCGATCATCGTCGCTACACAGTTGGGCGCCGACACATCTTTGCAGTATGTCTTTATCACGCTGGTATAGTCTCTCCGCTACGTCCTCTAGCTTTTCCTTCTGATTACTTAATTTATAGCGGATTTCAGGAATAATTTCATTTATGGAAGGCTGGACTTTTGAACCCCAACCTTTCCATTTGGGCAAGGGAACATCTGACCTCTATCAGGGCTCCATACGTACAACTACTATATCTCTTGGATTCTGAACTTTAGTTAATCCATTTGAGTTTTTATTTACTTCCGTTGGTTTGACATCAACTTTCTGTGGAGCCACAGGTGTCGATTCAACATGTTCTATAGTGGGAAGTTCTTTTTCTTCATATGGCTGCTGTACAGGGACCTCTGCACTATCTCTTGAAGAAATTAACACATTTATTTTTCCTAGAAGTTCATCTCTCTCAAAGTTAAATCGTTTTAATGCCCCTTGGATAGATTCATTTGCGTTACAATAAACATTCTCATTTATTTCTCCAGAGGTATACTGCATCTTGTTGTTGGCTATCAAGGATTGAATTGTTTTAATCTGATCGTCTAATTGTTTAACTCGTTCTGCAAGTTTATCGATAACAGTTTCGCTCCTTTTCAAGAGTTCATCTTTAGCTTGGCCATATTGATCTTTGAGTCGGGTGTACGTTAACTCGTCAATGTCATCACTAGCTCGTAATTCGATCAAAGCGCGATCTCTTCTTCTTAACAAATCTAGTTCGCGAGAGATCTCTTCTGCCTCAACGATCCAATCCTGGAGAATCATAGGAGAATTATTCCTCATTGTTAAACGATTACTGGGTACATTAACGAAGTCGCCATGTGTTAATTCAACAGTCACACTGCTTACATGACCTTTGACATCCGAAGTAACACCCAACAACTTTCCAAGTTCTTTTCCTGAAGAATCCTTGACTATTTCCCCAATTTTTGTTGAAAGATCATCCATAGTAAGACTCATGCTCAGACACCAATCAGTAATTATTGTACTATTGACTCGAACCTCGTTCTTCGTATCTGGCTCTTACTGGATCCGCAATGCTGGTTGGCAAATCAGGGAATTTTTCATTCATCCTTTGGTCTGCGACCGCACTTGCCTCAGTAAGTATTTTTTCCGCCTCAGCTGTTGGCGTGACTTCATCTAATGGCTGACTTGTAACTTCACCCATTTCCATTGCGGTTTCATTTAGATTTTCCATTACTTGTCCAAGTTCATATGAGATGTCAGGCATAATTCCGCCAATCTGTGATTTAATTGCTTTTACTACTTCAGCGACTGGACCCATAGCATTTAGACTCTCTCCATGAATCAAAATATTCTCTAGTCTTATCACAGCCTTTTCAAGCGCTAACTGGCAACCTAGCGTCGTCTTAGCCATTTTTCTAATTTCTGCACACTCACTAGCGTACATAGCTGCTCTAGAACTATCTTTGCCAATCCTTGCGGTAACACACTTGTTGAACAGATTCTTGTCATGCCTTTGCAATTTCATCAGGGAGTTCTCAATCTTTCCCTCTTGAATTTTCAAACGCATTATCGATTTATTGATCCTCTCTTTAATAGGGGAAGGAGAACGAACATGCCCAGATATACGTGAGAATGAAACGACTGGCTCTCTACTGCTGCTGTCCCAGTTTTTTATTATATCACGCGCCATTTTTTCGCACCAAAATTTGTGTATTCTACAAACTAATTTGTAAGAAACACATACTTCATTGAGATGTTTGAAAATTTGTAAAAGAAAGTTGTAAAAAACCACATTTCCATGATGACATTTGAACATAGATAGTTAATCTTTGATGG
>JBAUBP010000245.1:0-11973 GCA_049676905.1 Bathyarchaeia archaeon | reverse complement strand
CCATCAAAGCATACTTGAAAGACTACGTCCAGCAAGAATTCCCACAACACACAGTACAATACTGCACAAACGGAACATTGAGCTTCCACATGATCCAAGGAGCGGTGCTTGAAATCACAGTCTTCAGCCGTGACTGCCAAGACCCGACACAACCTGTCAATTGGGCACATCCTGGAGAAACCATAATGGTCGACTTATGTTCAAGCGCAGGATCAATCTTTGCGCCTGACTATGCGATCAGAAACTGGGCACAACAGGATAACGGAGTAAGCAGCGTAAACATCTTTGCAGCCGGAGGAACCGGTTCAGTAACAGACAACATACTATACTGCAACGGATTCAAAGCACACGGACTACCAACCGACATATACACCATAACAGTCAGAACACCTGGATACGTGCAGCTGCAGTTCCCAGAAGTCTGGGCACAGAAAGGCAGCGGCGTAGGTGACGTACCAGTATACTTGCTGGTCGGACCGGAAATCCGGGTTGTCGTCGACTTTAAGACTGAACTACTACCAGCACCATTGCCAAAGGACTTCTTCAGCTACTACTTTAGAATCGAAGCCTTCGATGAGAACGGTACACTAGCAGCAGCAAACATTACAGCAGTTCCATACGCTACATGGGGTACATACAGCCAGTATCCATGGCCAGGAGCACTTAACCCTGCACAGCCAGCAGGCGTGCAGACGTGGGTCTTCCAGCTTCATGGATTCGGACCATTCACAACAGTATCTAACAGCCCCGCCTGGGGACGACCATGGGACGGAGTACGCAACGGTGTAAACTACTGGCAAACAACTGGATACAATGATAAAGGACCTAAGACACTCTTCTGCCTCGGCAGAGGACCAACTGGAGACTTTGAAGCATACGGAATCATGTGGGGTAAAACCTACACTATTGTGGTAACTGAGGAGAACCAGATAGGTTACATACAGTTATCCACAGTCACAGCTACACCAACATGCAAGGGTATAACCACAGTCATCTTTGAAATGGACAGAATGGCAAGGATAGCAGGTTTCGCCTATACACGAAACTATATGGGCGACTTCCGTGCAGGTTCCTGGCAGACTGTTACATCTCAAGGAGCAGCATCATCAATCAAGGCTTGGGGTCCATATGACGGAATATGGTACACCTACGTTGTACCAGACACATACACAGTAACTGCAGAGGGTCCAGGCTACGTTAGTGCTTCAAGGACTGTAGTCTCTTCATGGGGAGGAGTATCAAGTGGCCAAGACTTCTATCTTGAGGAGTCAGGCATACCGATACCAGAATTCCCAGCAGCAGGACTACTAGCTTTGGTATCTGCACTAGCAGCGTCGCTGTACCTACTACGAAGAAAGCAGACAATAATACCTCTAAGGTAAAGCAATCAACGCTTTACCCCCCTACCTTTTTTTTATTTTAAAAATGAAATAAGCGGTAGCTCTAGATTTCCAAAGGATCTATCAGCTTTGATTTAATTTTATAAAATTAATTCTAGAAAATTATATTAAAAAACGTGAAAGAAAGGCTTAACTTGGAGATCAATCTCTCATAAGCAGACTCGGCTGGAGCAGAGAAACAATGTCAAAGGAATTCAAACATATAATCAGAATTAAAGGAACAGACCTGGAAGGATCAAAAAAGGTGACCTACGGTCTAACGAAAATCAAAGGAGTCGGAGTAAGCATGGCGAACACAATAGTAAAACTTGGAGAATTAAAGGCAGACACAAGATTAGGAAATCTAACAGATACAGAAATATCTAAAATTGAAGAAATAATATCCGACTTTTCGAAATATTCAATTCCATCGAGACTAGTCAACCGAAGAAAAGATGTAGAATCAGGAAGAGATATACATCTAATAACTGCAGACCTCACACTAAGAACAAAGAACGACATAGACTTCATGAAAGATATAAAAAGCTGGAAAGGAATCAGACACTCATTAGGTCTCAAAGTCAGAGGTCAAAGAACAAAATGCACAGGAAGAACAGGAAGATCTGTAGGAGTAAAGAAAAAACTCCTAATAGCTGCAGCCAAGAAGAAGAGAGCAGAATGATCTAAACAGGAAGGGCCGTTATGGGGGATCCAAAAAAGCAGAAGAAAAAATATGATTCGCCAAGAAATCCTTGGGGATCAGAGCAAATATCGGCTGAACTACAACTGATAGGAGAATATGGGCTTAGAAACAAAAGAGAACTATTGAAGGCTAGAACTGCCTTATCAAGAATTAGAGGTATAGCCAGATCCCTGCTAGGAAAAGAAGAATCCGAACGAGTTAAAATAGAAAATGAATTCTTACAAAGCCTCAGCCGTAAGGGGATCCTGCCTGAAAATGCAAATATAGATGATGTACTCGACCTAGACATTAAAGATCTTCTAGAAAGACGGCTTCAGACTTTAACTTTTAGAAAAGGACTGGCGAAAACAATTCACCAGGCAAGACAACTAATATCGCATGGTCATATACGAATTGGGAAAAGCGCGGTTTCAATCCCAAGCTATATGGTAGCAAGAAAAGACGATCAAAACATAATTTTAACTCCAGAATTGAAAGAAAAGATCAATCCAACCATGAAAGATCAAGAAGTCAAGAATGATAAAGCTGCACCTAAACCTAAAAAATGATGCTTGAACAATTATCCACATGGTTCCAACCAACTCTGATAATTATTGGAGTCACCCTAATTATTCAAGGCATAACTGGAAAGTACAAATTAATAGAACTAGTTACTTTAGCAGCAGGTTTTCTGCTGGGGTTATGGACAATAACTCTATCAATCATTGGAGTTGCTAAAGGTATGCTGAACATCCCTACTTTCATAATTTTATTAATTTGCGGAGTAGGATTATTCTCAAAGCCCATCCGGAAAATCCATTGGGCGGCTCTATTAGGTTTAGTTTCAGGATTAACAGTCGCCTACTATTTTAACTTGATAATCGGCTATGGGGGCCCTATAGTATTGTTTCTTGTCTTTTTGACTGTAACATTGCTTACTTATCTTTTCTTTAAGTTTGCAGAAGATATCGTTAATATGATAGGAGGATTATTCAGCATATCAATAATCTCTATTGCTATGGGAATAGCCTGTATCATATGGGCCTTAATTTACATTAATTTGTAATCAGAAATGTGACTGGTCTAAATATCGATGCCCACTCCTATTAGACGAGTAAGGCTAACTTTTATTTGCTGATCAAGAGAACTTGCTTAAGAATATGTTAACTCAGATAAGTGATAAGATTCTTCAAACGAAGATACGTTATTTATTACCAGTTATCATAATCATCCTGCTAAAAGTGATTAGCTCATTTTTCATATATCAACGACTCAGCATTTTAGGAAGTTTCTATACGCCTTGGATGGACTATTGGAGTGAAAGTGGACCTGCAGAGCCTTGGCTTTACCTATTCAGTGCACAGGATACCGGACATTATGTCGCCTTGACCCATGTTTGGTATCAATATCCCTTGTATGTATTCTTCCCGGCATATTCTGTCTTATGCAAAATTATTGGTATGGCAGTGGGTGATATGTGGCTTGCCGCTTTCATGATTTCAGTTTCTTTTGGTATCGCTTCTATTCCACTATTTCAAGCGGTTGCAGAACAGTATATGTCAAAAGCTGAAGCAGCTTTATCCACTCTGTTTTTTGCAGCATTTCCCTATGTATTTCTCTTTACCACGATATCTTACACGGAATCTCTGTTCCTGTTCTTCACTCTAGCAGCTTGGTATCTTAACCTTAAAGACAGGTTTATTTCATCAACGTTGGCAGCTGCAGTTGCAACTTTGACGAAAACATACGGAATAGTAATTGTAATTCCTATTGCAATAAGCATGATATCGAAAAAGAAGTTTAAACATCTACCTGTTCTCGCTATCCCAGTCGGGACTCTATTAGGTTGGTTATACTATCTCTATCTCCGAACTGGAGATGCATTTATTTTTTCAAAGCAACAAGAATATTGGATGCGCCTTGGAATGCAGTTTGGGTGGTTCCAGAATTTCATTGAACCACTCTTGAATTTTAACGTGTGGAAATTCCAAGAATTCAACTATCTAGTTGTGGCTTTAGTTTTCTTTCTTGCTTACATTGTCTTTTGTGTTTTCAAGGTAGACTCGAAACTGGGAGTATACAGTTTGATCCTATTTCTTTCCCTGCTTTATTTTGGTAACTTTGTTTCTCTTCCACGATTCTTTGCTTTTATCTTTCCGATATGGCTGGTTGTTAGAATAAAGAATATATTGGCTCTAGGAGTTGCAATAGTTTTCTTTCTACTGGGCTCTCTGCTAATTTGGTATCAATTCTTGCTTGATGTTTGGGTCGCCTAGCCTACCGTCCGCATTGCCAGGTATAATTTTAGAACACTAATCGCGTAAGAATTAAGTAAGTCCTCTTAATCAAACTGTTTAGGTTGTGCAATAATGGTTATGTCCAGAGAGCTTTTCATATTGTCGATTTCCGCAATAACTGTTACCGGAATTGCCGGATATCTCCTATACAAGTATGGAACTAGTATGCTTGGGACAATTACTTTCAATAGAATGGCTGAAATTAATCTAACAAGTAAATCCATGTTTTATTTGGCGATAATGATTCTAGGTTTCATTATGGTGGCCTATGCTGGTGTCACCTTACGGAATGATATTTTCGTTATGCATTATTTGTTTACTCCGGCAATATTCATAGGATTGGTTATTCTGTTTGTCTCTCGACTAATGATTGGAATACCTCTTTCGGTAACAGGTGTAGGTAAATTGACAGCATTATTGACTGCGCTATTGGTAGTGGGCACAGCTATTGCAAGCAATATCTTCTTCAAGGAAACCTTTTCATTCAGAGTCATACTAGGAATTGCTCTAGGAGTATTTGCCGTAATACTTATCGGCGAAGTTTAGTTAACACGCCTGTCCAAACGAATAAGAAGCTTGTATAATCAAATCAGTCTAGTAGTTCAAAATAGATTTTTTCAGTCTCAAGAGCGACTCTACTCCAATCATGCATAAGTGCTATTTCTCTTCCTCTTTCCCCCATTCTCAGTCTTAATTCATCATTCTTAACAAGTCTACGTATGGCATCCGAAAGAAGAATTGGGTTATTGGGAGGTACAAGGATACCGTTATCGTTATCGGTAAGTATCCCTGGAATTCCTCCGATGTTAGATCCTATTACTGGTTTGCCTGAAGCGTTTGCTTCCAATATTGTAAGTCCAAATCCTTCAGACCTGTCTTTGCTGGGTAAAATAAGCATATCCGCAATTGCGTAATATTTTGGCAAAAGAACATCGGATACTTCGCCTACGAAAATTACTTTGTCTGCTATGTTCAACTTTTCAGTATAAGCCTCATATACGGATTTGAGGTCGCCTCCACCAACTATCAGCAGTTTGATATCCATCTCACGAATAAGTCGAAACGCATCTATGAGGATATCTAACCCTTTATAACGATGCCATTTAGTCAAAGCGGCGACAAAGAGTAAAACATTTGAATCCCCGATCTCTAAATCTCCCTTAATATCTTCGGCAGAAACATCAGGGCTGAACCGTTTACAATCTACACCGTTGAATATCGTTCTAGTCTTGTTTTGGAATTTACGAAGGATTTTAGATTTTTTATGATAGATATTTGAAGTAGTGATAATGGAGTCATAATATTTCAAATAAATTGGTGCGGCTAATCCATCATGAATTTGAACTATTGAACCCGCTAATTTTGTTACTGAAGGAAGATCATTATGCCAAGTCAAAACAGCAGGAACTTTTTTTATTCTTGACGCAATTGCTCCCATGATGGCGTTAAAGGGATTCGGGAAATTCACATGAATTAGATCCGCATCGATCGACACTAAATACTGCAATAGTTCAGGGATTATAGGGACGCCATAAAACATGCCTACCGACTTTAAACGTTTCACCAGTACTCCATCTTGAAAATATTCTCCAGGGCTCAGCGGTTGATGAGCTGCTACCACTCGGACTTCGTGTCCCATTCTCGCCAAATTTTCAGCCAAGTTTTTAACATAAGTTTCAGCGCCTCCCCGCCATGGAGGATAAAAAGTGTTAATCATCTGGATCCTCAATATGTCTCAACCATTACCTCTTTGACATTAGATTGTAAGCATATTTCTTAAGATTGAGATATTGTACAATTGAACAATGTTATAGGTTACACAGGTTTTAGAGCGCTCTTCAATAGAGATTGAACATGCGATTTCGCAAGCTGACATGGGAGTTCTTAATCCATAAGACATGGCCTAAATTGATTTTTCTTAGGATTTTGTTATTTTCTTAAATTTTAGCATGCGTATGAACTGTAGTTTTGTGTAACAAATAAACATTTAAATATGTGTTACACAACTACGATTAGATGAGGATTTGGAAACAAAGGTGTAGTATAGATGGAAATGTTCTGTTTGAAATGTAGAAAAAAAGTAAATGTTGATAATAATAAAATTGACGAAAGCTCAATGAATGGAAGAAAAATGCTGCGCGCTTCTTGCCCACAGTGCAATAGCGGACTAGCGAAGTTTGTGAAAGCATCCGTCAGTCTTTGATTTGGAGTGATTTGGAATGATTGCAAGTAAAATTGTAAATGACCCCAACCCGACTAAAGATCGTTATGCAGTGAAAGTAGAAAATGTCGTAGCCTCTGGTAAGCTTCAACAGAATCTAGATCTCAACCAGATATCTGGAACGATTCCAGGAGCAAGATATAATCCACAAAGGTTTCCAGGTTTATTCTATAGTTTGAAAAAACCAAAAAGCATGCTTCTAATGTTTAATTCTGGCAAGATAATCTCAATGGGCACAAGATCTATAAGACAAGCAAAGAAAGCAATACTCAATGGTGTAAAGGAACTACAATCCACAGGAACAGTCATTTTGAATGAACCCAAAATTGAAATACAGAATATGGTGGCATGTGCAGATCTAAGAACAAGAATCGATCTAGAGGACATCGCAACAAAACTTACAAGAACAATCTATGAGCCAGAAAACTTTCCAGGTCTCATCTATATGATGGATGAACCAAAGGTTACACTCCTCCTCTTTACAACTGGAAAAGTCGTATGTGCTGGTGCAAAAAGCGAAGCCGCAATATATAGTGCAATAGTGAAGATACGTCAAACTCTTGAAACTAACGGATTTGCGAAAACCCAAGAATATGAAAACTCAAACTCGCAAGCTACTCCCAAAATAGACCCCAGCATGCCTCCGAGGCAGGAGAGTGAACAACTCACCTGCCTCACCACCGCCCCTACATAGAAGAATTTAAATTTTAACGCTTATGTGGAGGGGATGAATTTGATAGTTCTAGCTTTTGTTATTTCAGGAATCTGGTTACTGTTCTGGTCAGCGACTATTCTACTAAGGTCCATAGCTGAGTGACAATTGACTTACGATAATCTTTTTTATTGAAAAATTGGTGTAGAAAATGTCTGCAGGTCTCGGCGGAGGTCTGATAGTAACTTACCTCACACGTGATGGTGATCTCTATGACGTCTACTCAGATGTGAAGGGTGAATATTACTGGCGTAGACAACGTAACTACAGGGGTGAATCACCATTTGGAGCTCTTGATTTACTAAGTTCATCGAAACTTGATCTCTTACGAATCGCTCTCAAGAAAGGGTGGATTAAACTTATTCGTGGAAAACTTCCGATTGAAAAATATGTAACAATTTGATTTTTAGCGCGTGCTATCAAAATTTTGAATAACTTCAAGGAATTCATGCTGAATTGAATTCTCCAAGTTTATTGCGAGTGTGAGGCGCTAATTTAGGATTCTTAGATAGTTCCGCCTTCAACTTCTTCATGTCTCTTGGAACATCAACATCATAGTGAATATCGGTTTTAAGTAGTTTAATAGACATTAAACTTGCTCTATTTGTAATTTCTGAAAGTGATATGTCTAATTCGCCTTTTTTTTGAAATACGTCTTTGAAATTGAAATTTGTATCTTTACGTAATCCAATCAAATATACTCCACCATCAATTCCAGGTCCGATGACCATGACTTTTTCATCTGAGTACTTTGGATCTTGAAGAAGTTCAAATGCACTTTTCAGATGCTCGTATCTCAAAGTAGGTATGTCGCCTCCTATCGCTACACAAATCTGATACTCAACATCAAACGCCTTAGAGAATGCATTATTCATTCTCTGGTCGAAAGTATCTCCTTCTTGAAGTTCAAAATGAGAAACATTGATGGGCCTTTTGAAACGATGAATCAACTCTTTTATCTTGTTCAATCCTCTTTGTGGAGTATATGAGATTACTAGGTCGAAATTATTTTCCGTAACATATCGATCTGTAGTCTCAACGACATCCATTAGAAATGCTTCATATAGCTCTGTGACCTGGTTAATATTCAAAGATGATTTATCGACAAGTCTTGTCTTGACCAAGCTTGGAATAGGAGCTTTAGTGAATAATATCACACAACTGTTATTCATTGTTTCTCATCATTGTTGACTAAGTTTTTATCATAACTTAATAATATTCGAATGTTTTTCATGTTATAAATCTCACTCAATCAAAAGTAATATTATCATCATTATCCTTAGCTAAGTCTGTCGTTGTAAAACATGCATCATGAAACGCTACTAAGACCAAAAGTATGCTTGATCATTCCAGCGTTAAACGAATCTTCTGCAATAGGTAAAGTGATTGATGATATCCCAAACGAGTTGGTCGATAAAGTAATTATTGTGGATAATGGTAGTACCGATAACACTTCTAACATAGCCAAGACTCATGGTGCTACCGTAATATTAGAGACAAAAAGAGGATACGGAAACGCTTGCATGGCAGGGATCTCGTTTCTTGAGAAGCTTCCACCTGAAATAGTTGCTTTCATTGATGGAGATTACAGCAGTGATCCAAAAGAGATCGACAAAGTCCTCATGCCAATTTTAAAAGATGAAGCCGATCTCGTCATAGGTTGTCGTTCCTCTTCAAAAATGGAGAAAGGGTCCATGCCACTTCATGCAAAGTTTGGAAATTGGTTTGCGTTAAGTCTTATCAATATGTTATATGGGCGGTCATTTGAGGATCTAGGGCCTTTCAGAGCTATTAAATGGGAAAATCTCAAAAGTCTGAAAATGAAGTCGCCTACCTATGGTTGGACAGTAGAAATGATGGTAAAGGCTCTTCGTAGAAAAATGCGGATAACAGAGGTTGAAGTTAGTTACAGAAAAAGGATTGGGAAATCAAAGATATCAGGAACTGTAACAGGAACTATGAAAGCTGGATATCATATCGTTGCAACAATAATACACAACTCAACGAGGTAAATTTGTGCTACAATTAATTATCAAATACTTTCTAGAAGATTATGAATATGAATAGAATAAACTATATCGCGATTATATTTACCATAATAGCAATCATAGCTGTTGGATTACTCTCTCTCTACCAATCTTCAGACTTAGATTATGTTGAAAAACCTAGAGTTGTTGTCACAATTCTTCCTCAAGCGGAGTTCATTGAGAAAATTGCAGGAGATAAAGTGTCAATTACAACTATGGTGCCTCCTGGAGCAAGTCCACATACCTATGAGCCACGTCCAAGTCAGATGAAAGAAGTTACCAAAGCAGAGATGTACGCCAAAGTTGGTACAGGACTTGATTTCGAACTTGTCTGGATGCCAAAGATCATAGAAACAAATCCAAATATGCTTATCGTTGATAGCAGTGAAGGCACCAACCTAATTGAGATGAGTGCTCACGATAATGAATACCAATTAGGAGGTAAGGATCCTCATGTCTGGTTATCTCCTAAAAAAGCGATAATTATGGTAGAAAATCTCTATGAAGGCCTTGTAAAGATCGATCCTGACAATAAGGAATACTATACTAAGAATAAAGATGTTTACATAAACTCGTTGAAGGAACTTGATAGCACAATAATGCAGACCTTCTCAGGCTTAAAGACTAGGAAGTTTATGGTTTATCATGATTCTTGGGGTTATTTAGCCTACGATTATGGTCTAGAACAGATTCCAATTCAAAAGGAAGGAAAAAAGCCAACACCTGAAGGAATCGCAACTCTAATCGACCAGGCACGAGAAAATAATATCACTATTATATTCGCCTCACCAGAATTTGAAATTCAAACTGCTAAAACTATTGCAGAAGAGATAGATGGAACTGTAATCTTGATAAGTCCTCTTGCAAAAGATTACATTGAAAATTTGAAAAGAATGTCTGATGAAATATCAAAAAGTTTGAATGAAACATGAAATCTATAGTAGATTTGAAAGACGTCTGGGTATATTATGACGAAAAAATAGTATTGGAAAATATCAATTTAATCGTAAAAGAAAATGATTTTCTAGGAATCATCGGACCTAACGGTGGAGGCAAGACGACCCTCCTGAAAGTTATTCTAGGATTGATCAAACCAAACAGAGGAGACCTCAAAGTGTTTGGAGGCTCACCAGAAAATAATAGAACACTTATAGGATATGTTCCTCAACTCAGGCAATTCGATCTTGATTTTCCAGCTACAGTCTTGGATGTTGTAATGACCGGTAGATTAAACCAAACAAGAATGTTCAGAAGATATAGTCTAGAAGACAAAAAAATTGCGAACAAAGTGATTGAAGAAGTAAATATGAGCCATTTACGGCATCATGCAATCGGAAGACTCTCTGGGGGTGAAAGACAAAGAGTCTTTATGGCAAGAGCTCTGGCTTCAGAGCCCAAACTTCTACTCTTAGATGAACCAACAGCAAACGTGGATAAGAATCTAGATACAAAACTTTGGGAATTCTTTAATAATTTAAAGAAGACAACGCCCATAATCTTGGTTACACATGACATATCTGCTGTTTCAATATACGTTGACAAGATTGCTTGTTTAAACAGAAGACTTCACTATCAAGGAACAAAAGAGATCACACCTGAAGCTCTGGAAGACACCTACAAATGTCCAGTTGAATTGATAGCACATGGCCTACCTCATAGAGTTCTCAAAGAACACTGAAGAGTATCTCAGATATGATAGAAATTCTCCAGTACGAATTCATGAGAAACGCTATGATTGCTGGATTACTGGCAAGCATAGCCTGCGGAGTAGTAGGCTCATTCATAGTAGTAAAGAGAATGGTTTTCATAAGTGGAGGAATAGCTCACTCCTCCTTTGGAGGAATAGGTCTAGGCTATCTATTGGGATTTAACCCAATCATTGGGGCTCTTATTTTTTCTCTCCTATCAGCTTTGGGAATAGGACTAATTACTGAAAAAGGTGGACGACGCCAAGACACTGCCATCGGAATTTTATGGGCAGTCGGAATGGCATTAGGAATAATCTTTATCGGTTTAACACCAGGATATGCACCCGATCTTTTCAGCTATCTATTCGGAAATATTCTAACAGTACCCAACTCCGACCTGATTCTAATGGCAATACTTGATATCATCATAATTGGAATTATATCCCTTCTTTACAAAGAGCTCTTAGCAGTATCTTTTGACGAAGAACATGCATCTATATCTGGAATTCCTTCGACCAAGTTAAATCTAATGATTATGTGCTTGACGGCCCTAACCGTTGTAATGCTGATCAGAATCGTAGGAATGATACTTGTCATAGCTCTATTGACTATACCTGCCGCTGTTAGTGAACTCTTCAATACGAGATTAAAGAATATACTATTCTATTCTGTGATTTTAAGCGCTGTGTTTGCTATCATAGGTCTATTTGCCTCATATCTTTTCGATCTGGCATCCGGGGCGACTATCATACTTACCGCTGGAATCGCTTTCTTCATAGCAGTATTGATCAAAAACCAGTATTCATGATTCGAATTCTAACATCAATTCTTTTTGGAAGAGTGTAGATAATTGATAGATCGATCTCTCATTGAATCTGCGATAGAAAGAGCAAATAGCATATTCAAAATAAGCGTTCCAGTCAGAACAACACGCAAAAGACAGTTCATTGGGCCCGCCAGATACGAC
>JBAUBP010000244.1:0-4588 GCA_049676905.1 Bathyarchaeia archaeon | reverse complement strand
CAACTCCAGCAAAAATCATTGATAAACCAAATGGTCTTACTCCACCATGTTGAGTATACATCTGTTCTATTTCCCCGATCCTTCTTGTCAACATCTCGACATCAATGGGTTCATCATACATTAGCCTGTTACTTTGTGAATAGACTCGTGCTTGGTCAACAAGCGTGTGTGCATCACAACTTAATCCGGCTACAGCAACGCCTATGTGTTCATCAATTTGGAAGATCTTCCACATAAATTCTGGATCTTGAAGTACAGAGGCTGACCTTTCTTCTGCCGCCAAGACTACACCACCTTTACAGGATATACCTAAGACAGTTGCGCCTCGCTTCACAGTCTCTGATGCATATTCAACTTGGAAAAGTCTACCATCTGGTGAAAAGACCGTGATCGCACGGTCATATGCTCCCGGAGTAGAAAACATCGACAAACCTTACACCTAACCAAGAAACCTTTCTATCGAAATATAATCAGTTCTACTAAAACCTTTTGCAGGATGACATCTAATCTCTAACTACGTCATTCTGATACAGTACACGCTATTGGCGCTGACCATTATTCTATACTAGGATGAACAATTAGATAGAATAGATATTTGACTAATTCAAGAGCAGAAGACGTAAAACATGTATTTTGATATATATAATTATCAGGTATATTTGATGTCATAGTGACTGAATCAAACTAGTAATTTGATGGAGAAAGTGAGAAATGAGAGCTGGACCAACTTTTGGTGGACTCGCTATTTTAATCGTAGGTTTACTGCTGGCAAATTTTGGCTCTTTTACTTATACAGTAGAAGTACCCAAATACGAAACAAAGATAGTTTTCAATAACGAGAGAATACCCTCAATTGGAGACTTTGTTGCTAGGGAAATTTATCTCGAACAAGGATGGGTGTTTAATGTTGAAGGCAAGATCTCGATTCCAGACTCCAATGAAAGTGGCCAAATAGATTTTTCCATTATGAACAGTAGTGAACATCAGAGATGGAAAACTGGAGAGAAGGACCTAGAATACGTAATACGACAAGAAAAAGTATCTAGATTCAATGAGACATTTATTCCAAAGAAAAATGAAACATATTATTTATTGTTCGATAATAGAGAAGACCCCACATACAAAAAAGCAGTAATATTTTCTGGGAAATATTTTTTTGAGACTAAAGCCGAAGAGATTAGAGAAGAAGATATATTGAAACAAGCGGGCTATCCATTAGCCATTATTGGCATAGTGTTCCTTATTTATGGCCTCATTAGAAAATCTGAAGTCCGCTGGGAATAAACTTCGAATTTCAATTAAAAGGCTATAATAGATTTCAATTTTATATTACCATATTCTTTCAGACTATTTCAATGTCAAAGATTTGATTGTGCCTGAAACACATATTGTCGAGATTGATCCGGTTTTACCAGAAATTTGGGTTAATAAGGTAATAGAAGATCTAAGCATTTCTGTTGACTGTGCGCGACATCTGACTATCGCCCTGCCCTTAGATGGTTCATATCTGATGATTTTTAGTGATATTTGTGAGAGGCCAATAACACCAAAAAATTCTTCAATTGTTTCAGAAAGTGCATATTTAAGATCATTCTCTGAAAAATTTTGTTCACTAGGAACTCTAAGAAGTAAGTATCTCCAAGAAGTTCTTAACATTTGTAATCTGACCTAACGAAGATTTTATTGGATCATTGGATTTTTGGAAAGCTTATTCCGGTTATCCTTTATTATCTGCATTGGAATTTTAGATATAGAATCCAAGGAGCGTTCTTTTGATAGACCTAGAGTATTAGCAAGCGCTGCAATATCTCTTGGAGCTCGCAAAGATAGTACGCCTCTTGCTCCGCTTGAAACAACGATATTAACTTTATAGCGATTTGCAAGTTCTATCTCACGGCTGAAATAGTTAATTTGTTCCAAATTGGTCCTTCCTGAGGGCATTAGAATTCTCATTAGTTCAAGTTCAATATTCGTACTACAACTTTTAATGATAGATTGTTTTGTCCTGATTGATTTTATGCCTTCCAACGAGATCAGATCGACACGTCTATCATGCGCAGCTACCATAGCTGTTTTTACATCTTTACAATTGACAGCTAGTATTTCGAATAAACGTCTTGATGTGTTTAGTTGCTTTAGAAGTTGCTTTCTTGAATTCGCGAATATATCAAGTCCTATTACAACATCTAAACCGACACCGCTGAATATTCTAGCAGAAGATTTGATCTCATTTGAAGGAGTATTTTGCTTGAACCGCAGACAGACAGTGGATAATCCCACCTGATGAGCAAGATTAGCCATCTTTTCTTGCATATATTTGTCTTCAAGAGGAGGTTTTATGTTGATATCTACAAATACTCTCATTCTGACATTCCTAGTCTATCGAAGATCTCTCTAACTTTTTGAGGCGTAGGGTGCCACACCTCAGTCTTTATTTTGAGTCTAACAGGATCCTTACTTGTGATTGTAAGCCTTCCTCCGAATGCTTCCTGTTTGTCTACTCTGATGTAGAGATTTTCTTTATCATCTAGAAAATTCTCGAATTCCAATATCAACTTTTCTTTCTCAGTTTGATCCATTAATCGAAATAGGTTCTCAAGAATCAATTTGGTTTCATCCTTTTTTATAATATTTAAATTCAAAGTAGTAATGGGATTGCCGTGATGTCCTTTCAGGTATCGTCTCGTAAATTGCTTGGATTCACATATTTCGAAGGGTAAAATATTTCGCACGGCCTTCTCAACAGCCTCAAGGTTTTCAGTCGCATGTGCTATTGCACTCAATTCAATAGAAACAACCTTTCCTAATGGCCTCTCACTCATTTTTTTATGAATCCCCGTAATTCTCAATTCAAATATTATAAATATTCAAGCACAAGAAGAATTTCATACAAAGAGCTTTATCTAACATGTCACCAGACCTTTTGACGAGTAAGATTTAAAAAAGGATCCTTTTTGTGTCGTAATCTAAGACGTAAATAGCGCGCTCCAGACATCTTAATCAACACTTTCAAGAATAAATACGAATTAATAGGGATTTGATCGAAGTCAAAATTCTATTAGCAGGAGTATTTGAGAAAAGAATGATCTTGGAGAGGGTAAATCGTGAAAACCCAAAGATATAGAATTTTACAGATTTCAGATACACACATTTCAAAATTTGGACAATTTATGGAAAAACGATTTGACCATGCAGCAAAGATTATCAATGGACTTGATCCAGCTCCAGATATTGTAGTTCATACTGGAGATCTTACTGACAATGGGGTCCTAGCAGATTACGAATTTGCTATTGAAAAGTTGAAAGCTATCAAACCTAAGATGATCATCGCACCGGGAAATCACGATGAGAGAAATTATGGCCAATCCCTCTTTCGGGAAATGATCGGCCCTTTAGAATTTGAAAGTGAAAAGGAAGAGTTGAAATTTTTCATTCTTAATAGCCCTGAGCCTGACAGGGATGAGGGACGATTAGGTAGAAGAAGACAAAGCTATTTAGAGGAAAAATTAGGAGACTTATCAGACGACACTGTAAAGATATTGATTTTCCACCATCATTTGATACCAGTTCCTTATGCTGGTCGCGAGATGAACGTACTCGAGGATGCAGGAGACATTCTCGACATGGTGCTAAGATACAATGTTGATTTGATCTTGATGGGGCACAGACATGTTAGGAGAGTCTTACGAATCAACAACACTCTACTGGTTAATGCAACAACTGCATCTAGCATAAGAACTAGGGGAAGATTTGGCCATTCACTCAATGTAATTGACATTAGAAAAGATAAACCGATTGAAATCTCTGAAATTAAACTCGGAGATAGCTGAGATTTGACCCGGATAAATTCATGTTCAATTACCGCGTACAAAATGGCTATAGTTGTTCGACAGGATCTCAAGATGGGGAAAGGTAAAATCGCTGCACAGGTGGGTCATGCATCCGTTGAGGCATCAGAAATTGTAAGAAAAGAAAACCGGAATTTGTGGAAGGAGTGGATCCAAAAAGGACAATGCAAAATCGTTTTGAAAGTGGGCTCATTAGTCGAAATAAAAAAGTTAGGATCTAAAGCGTCAAAACTTGATTTGTCAGTGGCCATCATACAAGACAAAGGATTAACTCAACTTCCAGCTGACACTGTGACTTGTATAGCTATAGGTCCTGGACCGACCAAATTAATTGACGATGTGACAGGACACCTTCGGCTCTTGTGAGTTTAAGTTAAAGGTTTATTGAACCTAGTAATTCCTTTAGAAACATAATCAAATTAAAAATTTAGTATGATTGAATAAAAATTCAATAAAGACGTGCTGCTACAAAATCAGCAAGCTCTTGAAGACCATTTTTTGCAGGACTTTCAGGAAGAGACTTAAGACTCTTCTTTGCATCAGCAACCAGATCATTTGCTAGTTGCAGAACTTTCACTTTTGAGTTCGTTGACTCTAAAAGGCTCATCGCCTCTCTAATTTTGTCTTTTGTTAAACGTTTCGTTTGAAGAATTTTCATAAACCTTTTACGCTGTTTTTGACTCATGTCTGATAAAGCATAGACAATAACAGCATTATTCATCTTATGTTCGATTATATCA
>JBAUBP010000243.1:0-7458 GCA_049676905.1 Bathyarchaeia archaeon | reverse complement strand
GTCTTTTGCTTTAATTACCGCATCATTTGCATTCTCAGCATAGCCATCAGCTCCAATTTCACGGACAAAATCTTCATTCACGGCAGCACCACCAACCATAACTTTAACCTTATCTCGTAAACCAGTTTCTTTCAATGTGTTAATGATATCCCGTTGTTTTGTTATTGTTGATGTCATCAAAGCGGACAATCCTAAAATGTCTGGTTTGAGCTCCTTTATCTTATCAATGAATTTTTCATTAGGAACATCTACTCCCAGATCTGTTACATCAAATCCATGTGCAGAGAACAGAGCTGTCACGATATTTTTTCCTAGGTCGTGAATATCTCCAGAGACAGTTCCTATAACCACGGTTCCAATTTTTTTCAATTCCTTCTTTTGCTTTTGAATTTCAGGGTTGATTATTTCCATTCCTACCTTCATAGCCTCTGCGCCCATAAGGAGCTCTGTTAGGAAGATCTCTCCTTTACCATATTTTTCACCTACAGTTCGGATTCCTTTGGCTAAGCCTTTATCAACGATCTCTAGAGGATCCGCACCAGCATTAATCGCATTTTTCACAGCTGATTTTATAGTTTCAGTGTCTCCGTCAATTACTAATTTTGATAGTTCTTCAAAGTTGACTGACATTATTTCACCTCAGATTTTTCTACTTTTTTCCTGCAAGTTTCTTTTTCGCATTTTCTATAATTTCATCCATCTTTTTGATAATATCTTTATCTAAGGGTTCAGGCTCATGAGTTGTAAGAATCTCGTTTACTTTTTCTCTGGCTTTTTGGCCTATGTCTTTTCCACCAGCCTCTAACCATTTCTCCCTGGTGTTTCTATCCCCAACAGTGAGTTCTGTAGTCTCTTTTTGAATAAATTTGAAAGTGTCACGTGCTTTGGGTGTCAGGAAGTTTCCTCCTATCCCTACTCTTTCTATTGCTTCTAGACAAAGTGTTTCTTCTGTGACTTCTATTCCATCTATTACTCTTTTCATCTGATTCACTATCTCTTCATCAATGATTAGTTTCTCAAAGTCTACAGCAAAGGTGAATTCTGCCTGTCCCATACCAAAGATAAGGCTCGATCGAGCTAGGGCAGGAATTATTCCTGTTAACGCTTTCTCGTATCCACATTGAGCATCTGAGACTTTAGAGTCTGTAGCCATCCATGCAGCTGAAGGTAAACCATAGAATCTTGCCAGTTGATTGCCACCAGCCGCTACAATTCCAGATACGACATTACCATGTAAGGCTAGACAAGTCTTCATATCCATTGGATGAGTAAAACCTAGATTAAGTATGCAGGGCCGGCCTTTCTTGATTATTTGATTGTATACTATACCACTTAGAGCTTCTGCGTTTGTCTGGGCAAGAGTGGAAGCTACAGTTACTGCTGATGTACCACCTACAACAGATTCTCCTTCAACAAAAGCAGGAATATTATATGGAGCAGTTTCTTTGAAGACCGTACACGCATTTTCACTCCAGATTAGAGGACTTATCGCCGCGTAACCAGCCCACCATATTGGTCTCTTCCTAAGTTCCTCTTTTCCACCAACAATAGCTGCTGCCATTTCTATCTCGTCAAGTACACCCTCCCTTGAAAGAGCACTTCCAACAAAAGGTTTGGTTGTATTCATAGCCATAGCTTTGAAATTATATCGATCAGTTAATTCTGAAGGCATATCTGTTGAATGGATCTCACAAGTGAAATCAACGTTCTTCACTGCGTCTGTTAATTTAGCCCAGTTACAACAATCTTGGTAAGTTGCTTTCCTTGCTTTATTTCCATCGATGACGTACATCCCAGTACCAGCGGCAAAAGCAACCCGATCATTTCTCAGATAGACATCTTTCTTGGGATCTCTTCCTCTTAACACGACGGATCTTGGTGCCATCTTGATATATTCTTCAACAAGGTCCGAATGGAATTTGGCAATACCTTTTGAATCGACTTCAACTCCAGCATTTTTGAGGGTTTGTTGAGCTTCGGGGCTCTCAAATTTCATTCCTACGCGTTCTAAAATCTCAAGTGATGTCTGATGTATTTCGTAGATTTCATCACTACTGAAAAATTCTAGTACAGGTCTCATTTTCAATCACCATAACTTTAATCATAATATTTTTTCAACAATTTGATTAACCTAAGCAATTCCAAGTAACGATTTAATAAGTGGTAAGGAGAAAACCTCCCACCTAGGCCAACCCATAATAGCTGCATATATCGCAAATCCCAGACCTGAAACGCATAAGATTAAGGCTATCTTATCATTTCTTCTGAGTTTGATTTCTTTTAGGTAAGTTCTGTGTTGTGGATCATATTCGAAACCTCTGCAGACCATAGCTGCAGCGAGAAATTCGGCTCGAATTATGGATCGCATTACTAGTGGTACCATAAGAGGTGTAAATTGTGTTAATGCCTTTACTGGATTTTTGGTTCCTGATTCGAATGTGTAACCTCGTGCCATCTGGGACTCCATAACTGAGCGAAGTTGTGCGAGCAGTACAGGGAGGTAACCCATAGCTATTGATATGGACATTGTAACTTCTGGTGGGAATTTCATTTTTGTAAAACCACTTGCTAAATCTTTCATGGGGGTTGTTCCTATGAAAACTCTGACAGGTCCCATTAATAGTGGAATTCTCAATACTATTGCTGATGCATGCATAAGAGATTCAAGACTGACAGGTATAGCAGGTCCGATTACACCCATGTCAGGAATTAGATAGAATAAGAAGGTTGTATGCTCGTATGGATATAGCCATTGATTAATGAAGAAAGCAAGAGTACATATCATGGCTATTGGTACGAGGATTGGCTTATAGTCATTCCATGTCATTTTAGCCATCCAACTTACTAAGAAAAATGCAGGGATGGAGAAAGCAAGCATCCAAATTGGATCTTTGAAGAGTATAACAACTATGCCTACCACCAGTACCCAAAAGAACTTCACGCGCGAGTCGAGGCGATGTATGACGCTGTCAACATTTTTATAAATCTTAAAATCCTCGCTTAACCATCCGAAAGACAAATCATTATTTCTCCTTTGATTGAATTCTCCATAAATTAACTAACTTTCTTTATTGCGAGTATGCTCTCCATTTCTTCTACAGTAAGAATGTCTGGAGGAACACTATATTTTGAAAGGGCTTGACCTAAGCTCGTAATTTGTGGAGGTTTTATAGATGATTCTTGTAGCACTTTCGGTTGAGAAAAGACATTCCTAGTAGAGCCATCGAGAAGCATCTTTCCGCTTTTCATCACTATTAGCCGCTTAGCATACTCAGCAATTAGTTCCATGTCATGTGTAACTATTATGATTGTTTTACCAATTCTATGCAGAGCTCTTACCATATCCATTATGATTTTCGATCTTGCAAAGTCTTGGCCTGTTGTTGGTTCGTCAATTATAAATATTTCAGGCTCAAAGACCAATACAGAAGCTATTGCTACTCTCTGTCTCAGACCTTGACTTACATCAAAAGGATTTTTATCCAGATGATCTTGGAGTTCCATCGTGGCTGCAGCTTTATTGATTAGTTTATCTTCTGCATCTTTCGATAATTTCAAAAATTTTAAACCATAACCAATTTCATCTCGAATTGTTTTGGAGAATATTTGATCGTCTGGGTTTTGGAAAACATAGCCTACTGTTTTTGCACGGTCGATTCCAGTTTTCTCGAATAAGTCTGTACCGGAAACTAATACTTTACCTTTTGTTGGACTGTAAAGACCTTTAATGATTTTTGCTAAAGTTGTTTTTCCTGATCCGTTTCTTCCTATTAACCCTAAGAAATCACCCTTATGTATTTTCAAATTTACGCCTTTTAGAGCTTCAGTACCATCTGGGTAAGTATACCATATATCTTGGCAGTCTATCAAAACTTCCTTTTCATTTGGAGTTTTTTCAACTACATTTTCTCCCCACTGATCAGCGTTTTTATCAGTAACTTCTAACCTACCTTGGTCAAGTAATCCTGAAATAGTCTTGATGCCTTCCTCCAAGCTTGTTGGCAGATTCTGTAGATTGATCCCTTTTTTTTGAAGGTTATAAGCCAGTAGCGTAACTTGGGGAACCTTAAGTCCAAGTTGTGAAAGCTTATCCACAGATTGCATGACTTCCCTCGGTTTTCCTTCAAGGATTATCTTTCCCTGGTCAAGAACTATCATACGGTCAGCTAGTTTTGATATTTGTTCAAGTTTATGTTCAACTATAATACCTGTTTTTTTCTCAGTGCGAAAGAGATCCTCTACTCTATCAAAAACAAGCTCTGTACCGTATGGATCTAGGTTCGCCGTTGGCTCATCGAGAACGTATATCTGTGGTCTCATCGCCATTATAGAAGCAAGAGCACAGGCCTGTTGCTCTCCTCCCGAAAGATGATGTGGAGTCTTGTCAACATAAGATTCTAGACGACAGAATTTCAGTGCATCAGCAACTATTTCCCGTATCTTATCTGGTGGAATGCATAAGTTCTCAGGTCCAAAAGCTATCTCGTCAAACACTGTCAAATTGAAAAGTTGATTCGAAGGATTATCAAAGATAAGTCCGACATGTCCACAAAGAATCTCTGGCGGGTATTCAGCTGTGTCCATTCCCCTAACAACTACTTTGCCTTCAAGTTTGCCAGTGTAGAAGTGAGGTATCAGACCATTGATGAATCTACATAGTGTTGTCTTCCCTGCTCCAGCAGGACCAGTTATGAATATGATTTCACTCGGTTTGATCTCTATGTTTAGATTAGTTATCGCAGGAGTCTCTGTTTTTCTATAAGTCCACGTTACGTCACTGATTTCAATTTCAATATCTTTCTTCATTGATGAGCCTCAGTAGAAGACATTTTCTGAATGAAGGTAGCAAAAGAAGGTGGTGTTTATGAGTTTTGCTTAGTTCTTCTTTGCCTTCTTGTATATGTACCTAATGAGTACAAGCATAACAATTACTGCAATAACAAATCCGATCCATCGCACGGGATCAGGCAATGCAACTATTGCTCCATACCAACTTGCAGTTATACTCGCTAACTCTTCATTAGTGAAAAGAATTAACGGCAGTAGACCACCCACTATGAGAATTACAGGAAGGATTAATTTCCATCTCTTGAATCCAGGTGGGAACCATGTCCATCTTGGTTCAACAAAATCTGTGGCTGTAGCTAGCACAATCAAAGGTAAGACTACATAGATCCAAGCAAATATTGGAGTCCCTACTACGGTGATGTAAACCCAAGCACTCCATATAGTGGGAAACGCCTCAGTGACTTCACTGAACCACCAAGCGAATAGAAGATTGTGTGGAACCATCATATTGAAAAGCTGATTGACAAAGAATACGCCAAGTCCTAGCCACTTGTGTTTGAGGACTAATCGATAAATCGGTTTGTATGTTGCAGCAGTATATAGAGGTGTCCAAAAATACAACCAGCCAGCTATAGGACCGAATCCTGCCATGGGAAATAAGTCAAGCCAACCAACTATCATTCCTCCCCAAGGACCTGCTACCATAGCAGCTAGAGTGATAGCAAATCCACCAATGTTTATTGTTCCGCCGGGCCATGGAGTTGGTAGCCATAGTCCTATTGCTTCACATATGAATGCTATACCACCAATGACCGCCGTCAAAGCTATTTGACGTGCTGACATGAAAGGAAGACGTTTTTTAGCCTCTGTCATTAATCGTGTCACTGGCAGTCAAGTTCTAATAAATTTGTATATATAATTTTGCATGAAATAAGAGCGATAAACATGAAACCATTAGCAAAAAAAGTGAAGTTATTTTTTTCATCCTTTGGCGAGTCCAGCGACTATTGCCACAATTATAACAACAATCATAAGAATAAACCAAGGAATTCCCTTGTTTATTTCCTAGGTTTTTGTGCTAAGAGAATATTATTACTCTGAATAGTTGCTATTGATGTAAATAATAGTAGTATTAACGCATGTAATAATTTGCAAAAATATCATCTTTCTACGTCTTTAAATAACTTGGTGAAACTTTGAAAATACGATAGTCATGAAAGTTACAGTTGAGGCTCATCCAATTCAAGGTCTAATCAAATATCATGGACTAATGGATCCGACTAGAAGAATTCCTTTCCATGACAGCATTTCCATATGTATAGAAGCTATGAAGACAACCACTACAATAGAAATAATCAAAGATCTTGGAGAAGATGAGATTCAGATCAATGGTAAAAAGCCTCAGGGAAAAGAGAAAAATAGAGTTTTAACCGTTCTAAATGAGTTAAGAAGTCTGTCCGATTGTAAAGATAAAATGAAAATTGTTTCTGAAAACAGTATAAAAGAAGGTAAAGGGCTAGGCTTTTCAGCTTCAGGATTCGCTGCTCTAGGTTTAGCTGCATCCAAAGCTCTAGGATTATCACTAGACTATATTACTCTCTCTGAAATAGTTAGACTGGGAGCAGGATCCGCAACTAGGAGTCTAGCTGGAGCATATGCCTTATGGTATGCAAATAAGAATGGTAAATCCTACGCAGATCAAATTGCACCTTATGATTCACTTGATCTTTCTATGGTAATTGTTCCAATTTCTTCCAATGTTAAAACCGATGAGGCTCATAAAGAAGTTCTAGGTTCTCCACTTTTTGTTCAGAGATTAAAACGAATAGGAGGTTTAATTGAGACCATGAAGAAAGCTATTTACCTAAAAGATGTTGCATTAGTCAGCAGATTATCAGAAGAAGACACACTAAATCTTCATGCAACAACGATGACTGGCAATGATCATATGATTTTGTGGGAACCTGAAACATTAATGGTGATTAAAGAGGTAATTGCTATGAGGTCGGAACAACTTTCTGCTTGGTATTCTATGGATACTGGTCCATCTGTTTTTATTAATACTTTTACACGTAATGTAGAGAAAGTTGCTTCAAGGATAAGAAATATAGGATTCGATAATGTCATTATTAGTAAAGTAGGCGATAAGCCAAAAATTACGGATAAACATCTTTTCTGATTTCTTGGTTAGATTTTTAAGGTTGGGTAGAATACGCTTCATAAAACTCTATACAAGAATGTGAACATCTCATGGGAACCCCTTACTCACCAAAAGCCAAAAGCATACTTACCTGTGAAGTATCAAACCAGACAGTGGACAAAGACAATGAAACAACAATTTCTGGCAGCCTCTGGCCAGAACATTTAGCTATGATATTCATCGAAATAAGTGAAGACGAAGGATCAACGTGGAATAACCTAGGTATGGTACCGATTGAACAAGATAAGTATTCATTCAAATGGAAACCAGAAAGCTCAGGAGTATATCTTTTAAGATCATTCTGGACTGGTGACATGGATCACAAGAAAATGGCTTCACCAACTGTAATAGTTGAAGTAAAATAATGGTGTATATAGTTTGACACTTAAGACACAACTATTTCAATATCATGAAAAGAACAGCCATCTAGATAACTTTGCAGACTTTAAAATGCCTTTATGGTATGAAGG
>JBAUBP010000242.1:0-1561 GCA_049676905.1 Bathyarchaeia archaeon | reverse complement strand
CAACAGGGGAGCGTCGCATGATGAACATAAAGCGTCAGACAGAGAACGAAGCAGGGGACGGGGCTGCAAGCTTTTATTTCACCACATTTGACCAGGTTAGACCTGAAACTGCACTGACTGCACCAATCTGGCTCCGAGGAGGAGACAACCAATTAATTTCGTTATTTGATCGGTAAACTTTAATTGACTTTTATGATTTTATTTTGTTAGATTAGAAGATTATGTTACGTCTGCCTTTTATGCGAAAACAAAAAAGCGGGGGCTTAGAACTCGGTCGAGTTGGGAAATTCAGTTTCTCCCCACTTTTTCGTGTGACAGCATCAGCACGCACTTCTCATCTCTATGTCATAGGATTATCAGGCAAAGGGAAATCAAAGCTTTTGGAGTATTGTCTTTACCAGGACATTGCTGCTGGTCGTGGCTGTGGTCTTATTGATCCGCATTCGCTTTTGGCGGATGATTTGCTAAAGCTATTAATTACGAAAGGAGTTCTTGATGATCCTGAAATCCGAGAACGACTTATTTATGTCGATCCCTCTCGGGATGACTATGTAGTGCCTTTCAATGTATTGGCGACAACAGCTGAACACCCCTACGATATCGCGGCATCAGTGCTTGAAGCCTTCCGGAGAACCTGGCCAGAATCATTGCGTGAAGCACCGCATTTTAGTAACGTTGTGATAGCTGCACTTATTGTGCTAATAGAAAACGGATTGACCCTCATGCACATGCCTCGCCTTTTAACGGATGACGATTTTCGTGAGAGTTGTTTAGAAAATGTTTCTGACTACAACGTGGTGGAATTTTTCCATGATCGTTATGACCGGTGGGGGAGGGAAGCACCGGTTATGCGAGAAAGCACCCTCAACAAGATTGGAGCTTTCAGTCTCAATCCCAGATTGAAAACCATGCTGGGGCAGAAAGAAAACCGTTTAGATTTTCGTAAAATTATGGATGAAGGAAAGATTCTTCTATTAGATCTTGGACGTTGTGATAGTGAAACTAACCGCCTCATTGGCAGCCTGGTTGTCACTGGTATAGAGTTGGCTATGCGGAGAAGAAAGAATCAAAACCTTTGGAATTTAACAATCGATGAATTCGCTGGTTATGTCGCAAATGAAGGATCGATAAAGACACTAGGTCATGTATTCTCGGAAGGTAGAAAATTTCGATTGAGTATGACCGTTGCTCATCAAGATTTATCACAACTAACCCCACGGATGATTGGTGCCCTTTCAAACGTCCAAACAAAGGTTATATTTGGAATAGGGCGTAAGGATGCCGAATTTTTTGCCAAATTAGTTGGTAAAGTGGATCCAGAAGTAATAAAGCGAGATCCAAAAACAGATACACAATATGAATTATTTTCAACGATTCCAGAGCAATGGGAAAAATGGATAGATAGGCTGAGATTTCAACCAGCTCGTCAAGCTACGCTTGCTGCAAAAGATGGGCGTGTAATAGATATAAGAACAATAACAATTCCACAATACACTGCCACTGATGATCATATAGAGCAATTTCGTAAAGAAAGTATGTCGAATTATGGAATACCTTATGG
>JBAUBP010000241.1:0-2388 GCA_049676905.1 Bathyarchaeia archaeon | reverse complement strand
CCTAAAAACTGTCTGTCAAATACCAACCCATTACTTATAGTTGGCTCGATGCAAACCATGTCCTCGCCGAATTTTCTAATTAAGGATTTGCGGATCAGTGTTTAGTATGGTTGTACTGTACAAGAATAGAATAGTCTTTCCGGTCAAGTCAAAATTATCAAAAATCAGCTCTTTCCTTACATACCTCAAATCGTAAAGAGTAACCGTCTTAAAATGCTGAGCCAAAAATGGAGCTAAGGCATGCGAATAGGAATCCTTAAAGATAATTAATTCTTCATCACTCTGCGTTCGATCGTTTTCAATGACGGTAATCGGTCCGGCCCCTCCTATGAAAACATCATAGGGGTCAAAACCTCCTACTTTTTCCCTGAAATATATTGAATTAAAAAAATTGAAAGTATCCGCGGTTGCGTATCTGCATACTGACATGTTGTCTAAGTACTCATTATGCGCCAAATAAATTGTGTCTTTTTCAATTGAACTTGAAGCAGCTTTCCCGTAATTGCTGCCCACAAAGGTATCAGTAAATTCTTCGTAATCGTATTTATCAACCGGTTCATATCCCATAGCTGTTATTAGTTCTCTATACGCTTTGATTGCACCTTGTGTTGTCCAATGATGATCGGTTCGGTAGTACAAATCCCCGTCGCCTTGCTCATATAGGTTCATAATGTCAATATATGAGGAACTCGTATGTTGCTCAAAGAAATCGGCGATCATGTTTTGATCGGATAATAGATATTCGTCCCTATCCAGCATGTGGGCTTTTGAGGGAATTATCGACAGATATACTTTGTCGGAATTGATTAACCCTATTATGTTATCGATCAATCCCGCAGCACGGTCTAAATAGTGCTGATTTATTCCGTAAAACTTGTCATAGATGTCGTCTCCGATGACATACACACCGTTATTTTCTTTTTTCCGCAACAGCTTAAATTCAATAAAAGCCTTCAGGGATCTTAGGTCATCCCGAAATACAACCTGATCCTGCAAGAATACAGCGTAGTCTCCTGCAAAAGTACCATCGAAAATTTTTTCGATAGAGACTTCGGGAATTTGAGCTAATTTCCGCCTTTCATCCATGCTGATTTCAGTAGGAGGTTTTAATAGGTCGAATATCGTCAATCCGAAGATGAACGTAATGAACACGATGATCGTTACCAAATTAACATTCTTCAAGCCACACCCCACTCAAAACCTGAAATATAGAAACGGATTGAAGGAAGAATCAACGATGTAAGCAACGCTAACTGCCAACACAACCGCATAAAATCGGGCATTAGCAGCGTCCTGACCAGGACCTTCTCGTAGTATTTTTCATAAGCGACTTTAAAGAGCGGCACGGAGCCGATAAGGGCGATCAGAAATAGAACGGAGTTGGACTTTAAGATGTACACAGCTTCAAAGTTCCAGATATCAATATCGCTCAATGCAAACATATCGGCTAAATAATCAAGGATGCTGGCAACAGACCCAAGCTCAAAGATAACCCAGCTTACGAGTACGATCCATAATGTATAAAGATGACGCACTATTTTTGGAAGTCGTTCCAAAACCTTGCGCAGGAAAACGCGTTCGATCAATAACAATATCCCGAAATACACTCCCCAAAATGCAAAATTCCAGCTCGCACCATGCCAGAAACCGGTAAGGAACCAAACAACAAAAATGTTCCTTACCCACTTTGGCCGGGATACTCGATTACCACCGAGGGGAATATACAAATAATCCTTAAACCATTGGCCAAGCGAAATATGCCATCTTCGCCAAAATTCTGTAACGCTTTGAGAGATATACGGAAAGTTGAAATTTTCTGGGATGTGGAAGCCAAACATTCGACCAAGCCCTATGGCCATATCGCTATAGCCCGAAAAATCAAAATAGATTTGAAAAGCGAAAGCGATTATGCCCAGCCAACTCAGCATCACAGACGGATGAGCCGTTGACGTTGAAGATTCCCAAATTAAGGCGATGTTGTTGGCAATAAAGACCTTTTTCCCCAGCCCAATAACAAAGCGGTGCACGCCCTCAGCAAACAATTCAAGCGAATGCGTTCTGCTGTCGATCTCTCGCGCAATCGTTGGATATCTCACTATCGGACCGGCGATTAACTGGGGGAACATCGTGATGTATGTGGCGAGTGAAATAAGATTCTTCTGAACGGGCACATTGCTTCTGTAAACATCGATCGTATAAGACAGTGCTTGGAACGTATAAAAACTTATACCTATCGGCAAAGACAAATTTAGGAGGCTGATGTTGGTACCTGCAAAGCTATTTATGTTCCTGATTAAAAAATCAGAGTATTTGAAAAAACAAAGCAATGATAGATTGATAGCAACTGAAGAAACTAAAGCAACTTTTTCTTTCGGGGTAGCCCTATTC
>JBAUBP010000240.1:0-7109 GCA_049676905.1 Bathyarchaeia archaeon | reverse complement strand
CCAGATATTTCTCCTCGGTAGAAACTTGGTATGAGTGAATTGAAACATCTAACGAGTGTAGTTTTACCACATCCACTTGGACCAGTGATTACTATGAATTCGCCTCGATCTATAGAGAAATCAATATTTTTTATTGCAGGTTTGTTTGATCCTGCGTAAGTGAACGTCAGATTCTTTACTTCAATCACTGGCAATTATTGGGACACCAAGTCTCGTGTGCTAGTTTCAGAGTTGTTAAATCAATTTATGCATGATCATTGTGGATTAATTCATGCAGAATTTGTTCATTTTTTATTTTTGCTTATAGTTGCTTTCAACATTTCTAAAGCTCTGTTTAGGGCATCCTCTACTTCACCGGATCCAGTAATACCAGCTGCAAGAGAATGTCCTCCACCTGTCCCATTAACATAATCACCAAGTGGTTTTGCCAAATCTCTGCCCAAATGAATCCCAGACTTTTGATAAAATTCTTCTTTTGATCTAAGACTGATTTTTAATCGATCTTTGTCAGAACTGCCAACTATCGCCAGATCCGCACCAAGGAAAGCTAGTGCTCGAGCTGCGGAAGCATGATGTGATCCGACATTTGTGGTTACAATTATCCATCCAGCTATGTTTGATATTTTTATTCTCTGTGCTGCTCGAAGTCTGGCTAACCTTTCTGATTGATCCATTTTTATCTCTAGAATGGCACGAAGCTTTTCAATCGCTATTCCTTGTTTAATTAAATTTGATATTGTAAGAATAGTCTTTGAAGTCGCTATCCTAAGATGTCTTGTTTCGCACAATATCCCAATAATTAAGATTGTCGCTACTTTTTTTGTCGGCTTGATTTCATAGTGATTATACAATTCATAAATAATTTCACATGTTGAAGGAGAGTATTTGTCACAGAACTCTATTTTGGATAATTTTTCCATTGAAGGATGTGGATAATGATGGTCGATTATGATTATTGATTTTTCAAATTTTTCTATCGCAGTAGATATTTTTCCTAGTTGTTTTAGATTATTGGTATCTACGGTGAATATTACATCAATATCATCTAAAGTGGGGTTTGATTCAACTGTCAATCCGAATTTTGTTAGTATCTTTTCTGAGATCTTGTTTGTTCCTTCTGGCGCTCCTATGATTATTTTCGTCTTTGGATTAATTTTTTTTAGTAGTTGCTTTAATGCAAAAGCTGAACATATTGCATCAGGGTCACTGTTTGCATGAGTCAGAATGACAATTTTTCTGGCTTTTTTTATGATAATGGCTATCTTCGTAAACTTACGCAATTTTAAGCTCCTTCGCTTTCATCTCAGCTGCCCTTAACGCCTCGTTGCATGCGATGTCAATCAATTTGGTGAGTTTATTATTCGAATTTCTAGAACATATAGAGATATCCACGATAAGAGTTAATGGCTTATCACCGTAGGACTCAATCGTTATATCTAGATCTGTTATTTGTTTTGGATCAAACTTTTTGAAAATAATATTTCGAGCAGCATCCTCAGCTGAGTCACATACTGTTTCCAATTCTTGTTCTGTTGGTGATCTATTAAGCTTAACATATTCGCTTTCCGAAACTTTCACTCAGCTATATTATTTGGATTGGCACGCACTATCCGAATTTGCCTTGAAGCTTTTGCTGCAATTCAGTAAGTCTAGTTCGCGTTCTTTCTTCTTGTTTACCAAGAACTGTCACACGTGTTTCAGTCAATTCTCGTCTCTCTTTGAGTTCATCCAATAGTTTTTGTCTTTCACTCTTTATCAGTATGTTTCCAATATTTTTATAGACAGTTGCACCCTCGGCAGATTTTTCAAGTTCACTAGACGCTTTCTCAATCTCCGCCTTTTCAAGTTCAAGCTGTTGTTTCTGAGTTACAACTGCTTGAAGTGTTTGTTGAAGCTGTTGAAGTCTCGTAAGTTGTTCTCTGATCTCTGGTGGAAGTTCCGGTTCTTTTTCCAATTATCTGTCATCTCCGAATGTATGATTACGGCTTATGCTTTAACAACCTTATATGAATCTAGCTGAAGTTAAAAAAAATCGGCTTAATCTATGTTCAATTTTTTTATGGAGTGAATTCCAGATTGAGAACCTAATATTGACATAGTGCTCGCTTATCTCCGGTATTAAGATTGTTTATCCCAAAAGCACGATTAATACGTGTAAGATATGTTCTGAAAATCAAATGCACATTAAAGATTGAATAGTTTCTATTACGAATTATTCGATTTTGGCAGAAAATTTACTATGGCACCTATAGAAAATAGCAGAATTGCAACCATGAAGAATATGAAGATTCTATAGAACACCAAGCGTGAGCTTAAGGGTTCCAGTAACACTAGAAACAGCCTATAACTAGCTAGGAGCCAAATTATATTCGCTAAAAAGTGGAAAATTAGAGATGACCTCCTTGACAATCCACAAATTAATGACCCGTCAATAGTAAATAGAATTCCTAAAAGAATTGGAAAAACCACAGTACCGCTATACAACGGAATATCAGATTCAAGTGTCTTTCCTTCCAGAAATAATAACTCATTCACGTTATAAGCAGAATACATTATCAGCATTGCACCGATAACTAAAGCCGTTATTCCAACACTGATCTTCAAATTCATTTAGATTTAATCCCCAAAAATCTTCTAAACAGATAGTTTACTACACGATTCAAGAGCATTTTAGCAATCTCTATTTACGATAATTCGGTTTTTTAATTCCGTCAGCAATTCTTTTCCAGGCCAGTAAAATCCTCAGATTTGAGTTTAGTGTGGCCCTCAGAGAAGGGATATCATCTGCCCTTATGTGTATTATTAATTCTCGTTTTTGGACGGTAGTTCTTACTAATGCTTTTTTATTCGGCTGGTGTTTTTGGTCTACCACGATCGCTTTATGAATAGCCTGTAAACTTGTGGTTGAATCGAATGGAATAACTATATCTGCCTTCAAAGGCTTTTCAATACGATTCAAACCCAATCACCATTTCAGTTCTTTAATTATCATTTCAAATCTTTCGATTTTTCCCGTTTTCAGATTTACAATAGAAAGCATCAAATCATTGTTATCTTTCCTCGATATATTCAATGAGAATTCACAAATTTTGTCATCATTTTTTATTAATGGTATCTGGAGAAAATCAGATAACAATTTTACGAATTTAATATCTTGTTTTGAAGTGATTGTAAGACATTGTAACTTTATTCTTTTACCTTTTTTTGATTCAGGGAAATATCTAACATGCCGCACAATCAGAGTTGGATTAGAACTTTCAAGTCGAGTCTCTTGTCTACGCATGAGTTCTATTCTGATAGGACCGTTAAATCCTCTATATACCATAATTAGACGAGTAATGTCAGAATCGTGCAGGTTGCCTGCGAGTTGATTCAGAGGCATTTTACCTCTGACTAATTTTCGTGCATTTGGAAGTATCTTTACCAATTCTTTTGCTAATTTTCTAGTGCTTTGTGATGGATTTCTCCCTGTAGTTACAGTTATCACTTAGCGTCGTCCTTTTGAGAGTTAGCAGTCTCCTTTAGGCTACTTTTCCTCTTCGGTTTCTCAGATTCAGCTTCTGAGATTGAGGTTGTTTCTTCTTCCATCAATTCTGAGGTCGAAATCATAGAAGTCGCACTGGCAGCCGCCCTCTTCGCTACTTCTCCTACCTTTGTAAATGGAAAATAAGCTCCTCCAGTGAATTGATTGCCGCACCGGCGACATTGCCATAATCCAACACTGAGTCTTCGAGCAGCTCTGACTTTACATTTTGGACATTCATGTTTTTTTCGTAATCGTACAAGAATATCTATATGTCTCCTTCTTGGAGCGGTCCCATATCGAGTTGATAATCCACCGCCCAGACGGGTCTTTCTCATTTTTGGCAATTATCGTGTTGCCTCCATTATGAGTTTTCGAATCTCTTTAGATTTCTGAATCGCGATCTCGACTGCCGATTCGATTTCACTCGGTTCAAATCCTCCTAGACCACCCTTTTGCATTGCACAAACACAGTCCTCGTTATCTATGCCAACAGTCAGTCTTGTACTCATGGCATTTTCTTCTTGTATGTTCGGGTCCAACATCAAAGTTTTTCCTATCTTTGCAAATGTAACAGGAATAGGATAATCATTCATTGGCAATGGTTGCTGATTATCTTTAATGATTAATTCATCATTTTTGACCTCGTATTCATTCAATTTACTTGTAAGAAGAGCTGACAAGGCTGCATAGGTTGAGGCATCAATGAGATTACCATAATGATCAAGCATGTTTAAGTCAATGAAAACAACAAAGACTTTTTTACCTGGAATTATGGACAATTTTGTAAGATCTATTGCCTTGGATTCTCTAAGGTTTCGGTCTACAATTCTAGAAAGCTCTATTGAGTTTTCCTGTGGAGGACCTAGTTCAAATGTCGGATGCGCTAAAGGCGTAAATTCAGCATTAACCGTTTGAACCCCTTCATTTGGCGTATCTGGAAAAGGTGTTCCAGCCTCGATTTTGACACCCACAATTACTTTAGTCTGTCCAATGTCAACTTGCGCAGACCCGTTTGCCTTTTCTATTATTCCGGTTTGGATTTTTATTTCTCGATAGTCCATAGGCGCCCTATTATCAATTCTTTTACCTTTCGAAGCTAGATCGATAATATGATCACGCTCAAGTGTTAGGATTTCAGATGAATGAGGTGTTGTTGACATTACTTTACTTCCTCCTTGGAATCCTTGGATTTTTCAGTATCTGATTCAAGCTTATATTTTCGTTTTAAAGCATCGTTCTGGAGATTTCTGATTTTTCTGCATCCCTCTAACGCCATATTAAATGCTTTATCAAACTCTTCTTTGCTTAGTTTTCCATCCATTTGTATCAAAGTTACTAAATTGTGATTTGGCATTAAAGCGATAGGCAGATCTGCTTCACCATATTTGTCTTCAAGATCATAGAGATCAACAATCACATGACCTTTTACTTTTCCAACTGAACATGATGAAACTAGCTCCTTTAAAGGAATTCCAGCATCTGCCAGAGCGAGAGAAGCTGCTACTATACTTGCACATCTAGTTCCACCATCACATTGTAGTGCTTCTATAAAAATGTCAATTACAGTTCGAGGATAGTATTCAGATAAGACAGAAGGCTCTAGAGCCTCTCTGATCACCTTTGATATTTCTATCTCTCGTCTTGATGGTGCCGGATGCTTTCTCTCATCAGTTGAGAATGGTGCCATACGGTATCTACATCTTATAGCCGCCCTATCAGAGATTATCAAATGTTTTGGATGTATCTCTCTCGGCCCGTAGACACCAACTATGATCTTGTTCTTTCCCTGTTCAATGTACGCAGAACCATCTGCATTATGAAGAACTCCAACCTGCAATTTTATTGATCTGAGTTCATCTGGTCGACGACCATCTAATCTCAATCCTTTATCATCAATCAAATTTTTAGAAGGATCAGGCTTTACCAGTTTTTACACCCCTGAGTTTTCTGTTGATTACTTCAGAAACCCTATCTGTGAGACCTTGCGTATGCGCCTCATGTTCAATCATCTTAATCAATTCTACAACTACCTCCTCGTTTTTGGGAGAGTCACATGTTACCAATACTATTCCATTTTGACCAACCGACAATGAACATGCACTCTCTTTTTTCAACATGTTGATCATAGATCCCTCTTTTCCTATTAGACGAGGAATTTTAGAGGGAGTAATCTTAATCATTCTTCCACGAGTTATTTTTCCAAGCTCTCTATCTCTGGCTGACAACAATGGATCTCTAGATCTATCAAAAGCGATTATTTTTGCTTTGACTAGATCTCCAACACTAAGCGATTCCGTAGTCTCTCTTCTTCTCGGGTAATTTTGTGTTGCTCCGAACTCTGTTACAGGAAGAAGAGCCGAATATGGGGAGTTAATATCGACAGACCAGCCAGACATTCCCACACCAATTATTTTTCCAATGATGATATCATCAACAAAAGGAAAATAACAATGCTTGAGCGGAACAACTGAAATGCGACTTCCTTGATATTCGAAGAGACCAATCATCGTGGAGTAGATATTTTCTCCATCTTTGTAAACATTGAGATCTGGATCATATTCACCTTGGGCTACCAATTCACCTGGTATGACCAGTTGTTTTTTTTGCACTAGTATTGTCAAGAGTATCCACTCAAACGCACTTTTTATCGAATTTTCCCAAACATTCTCATATTATATTCTTGTCAAAAGAGAGATTTGCTAGTCATCTGACTTTTACTAGTCAGTTTTGTATTTAGTCATGTAGCTAAAATACTACTTTTCCCTCTTGACTCGCAGACTCAGCTTAGTTCTCAGTCTGACCTTACTAAATCTTTCTATGAATTGACTCAAACAGTACATTAATTCCTACAAGATGTTGACTACATATTTAGATTGCTACGAGCATAATGGTAGACGCTGATGGTTTAACTAAATCATCAAAATAATTAACTACTTAATCACTTTTGATTGTATCGTGCCCTGAGTCAATTTCCCTAATTTATCGATAAATGGACCATATAATCCCGCGGGCATTTCTAACATACCAACCCAAGAGCCATCAGATCGCCACTCCTCTTTCGTCATTACTCCAAAATTCTTTAGAGCACCATAGGCCCTTGGAGCATATTCCGCAGGTATCTTGACAGTAACCTGCATCTGCTCCATCTTTATCGGGATGATTGGTCTCAACATCTCAATTACAGATTTTGACTGCTCTTCAACACTCTTGAAAGGATCTATTGATATTCTAACCTGAGACATGGCTTGCTCAATTCTTAAGGGCGGATGTGGTGCTCCTGTTCGTGGATCGAGACAATTTCTCGATATAAAAGAAATTATCTGTTTTCTCTTATCTTCTACGAGTTGGCGTCTCTGCTCGGTGGTTAACTGGAGCTCTCCCCGCTTAATTATCGCCTCTGCAACTTTAACAGACTCAATAGTTCCAAAATTCTTTTGAAGCTTATCTGTTGATGCTCTCGTGCCTTTATTTGCATCTGAATATATTTCTTCAATCGCAATAATCTGACTTACTGGAATGTCTTTACCCATTTTATAGTCTAAAGCTAAATCTGGTTTCACTAGTATTTCGAAGTGTTCGCCGC
>JBAUBP010000239.1:0-1578 GCA_049676905.1 Bathyarchaeia archaeon | reverse complement strand
CATCTGAAGAGTCATACGATAGGGTTATGTCAATTAATCTAAAGGGACCCTATTTTTTAACTCAATCTATTTCGAAATGGATGATCACCCTTAGAGAAGAATTAAAAGAATTGTATCAACCCTATATCATTAACATATCCTCTATTAATCGCTATACTGCATCTGTTAATAGAGGAGAATATTGTCTTTCAAAATCAGCAATGAATATGATGACGAAGTTATATGGAGAAAGACTTGCGGAGTATGGAATACCTGTGTTTGAAATATCTCCAGGATTAATTGACACTCCTATGACTGAAAAAGTTCATCCTACTTATAACAAATTAATAAAAGAAGGTCTAACTCCAATAAGGAGATGGGGAAAACCCATTGATATAGCTAAACCAGTTATTGCGATAGTGTCTGGACTCTTACCATTTTCAACTGGTTCGGTAATTGATATTGACGGTGGATTCCACTTACATAGACTCTGAGTGAGTTAAATGGAAAAGATTAAACTAAGCATATTAAACGGTGAAATATTAGAATACAACACTGTAATTATAGGATCTGGAGCCGCTGGTTTAAATTGTGCAATCCATCTAGTAGAAGAAGGAGTAGCTCCCTGGAAAATCGCTCTTGTAACGGAACAATTAGGAGGCGGAACATCCTTTAACGCGGGATCTGATAAACAAACCTATTATAAAATGTCGATCATCGGAGATCAAGCCGATTCTCCTCTTGAAATGGCAAGAGATTTATTTTCTGGTGGAGCCATGCATGGTGATATCGCCTTAGTAGAATCAACAAACTCTATACGAGAATTTTTCCATTTGATTCATCTAGGTGTACCATTCCCTCATGATAAATATGGCGGATTCGTAGGTTATAAGACTGATAACGATCCTAAGCAAAGAGCTACATCCATTGGGCCATACACATCACAGGAAATGTGTAAAAGATTATTGGAAGTTGTGGATGAGCTAGGAATCCATGTAATTGACAACTCATATGCTATTAGATTGTTAGTGGAAGAAAATTCTGATACTGAAATAATTGGTTTGATCTGTATAGACATCAAATCCTCTTCTGATAAGGATGATATAAAAGATTATATTAAATCTATTAATATCTACAAAACAAGAAATGTTGTTATGGCTACTGGAGGCCCTTCGTTTCTGTATAGAAATTCGGTGTATCCTCCTTCACAAAGAGGAAGCACCTCATTAGCAATAGAAGTAGGTTGTGTCTTACAAAATTTAACAGAATCCCAATTCGGACTTGCTTCCACTCAGTTTCGTTGGAATGTTTCTGGTTCCTATCAGCAAGTGATCCCACGCTATATATCTATTGGAAAAAATGGCGAATCTCGCGAGTTCCTCAACGATTACTTTCCTTCGTTTGGAGAATTATCGAGAGCTACTTTTTTGAAGGGATATCAGTGGCCTTTCAGCTCGGAGAGAGTTCAAAATCTAGGGTCTTCTCTTATCGATCTTGCTGTCTATTTTGAAACTGAAATTCAAAAAAGAAATGTATTTTTAGACTTTACGAAGAATCCTCACGGATATGATTTTTCAATCATGGATACAATTGCAAAAC
>JBAUBP010000238.1:0-7169 GCA_049676905.1 Bathyarchaeia archaeon | reverse complement strand
GCTCTTTTTGCGTTAAGGTTTTGTTCAGGGTGGTCTGGTGTTGGAATTAGAATTAGAGGTTTGCCGAAGGTGAGAGCTTTTGTAATTGAGCCATGACCTGGTCTACATATTATAATATCAGCAATTTTTAACAGTGTATATTGAGTCTCTTCATTCAACCATTCATATTTAATTAGATTGTTGATTATCGTTGGATTTCTGTTTCCGTCTGGATCTCCACATGAGAGAACAAATTGTAAATCTTCAGGCATATCTCGAAGTACTTCCAAGAGCTGGTTAGTCAGATATTGACGTTCCACCTTGGGCCCACTTATAGCGGCATAAATCTTTAGTTTACTTTTTGACAGATTCAGCTTTTCCAATATATTCTGAGTTACTTGAAGGTCGTTTGGAGCTAAATCGACAATCGGTCCAACATATTTAACTTTGGACAGATATTTTCTCGGAATTGTGAGATTTTCTATGCAAATAGTGTTAGGGTTTGGAAAATCAGGAATAAGTATTAGATTGCTCTGACCCCAAATGCCACCTATTAAGGTTCTAATGAAAACCCAAAATATATTTGCTATGAAAAAAAATAATTGGTCTAGCAGACTCATTTTTTCTTTATTGGGTTTTCTAATAATCTCTATTTTGAACTGATTCAGCATCAATATTATCGGAATTCTCAATAACCTTGCCGCTATGACAGATGAAGCCCGAGAGTCTGAGAACACAAGGTCTGGTTTGAATTGTTTCATATTTGTGATTTCAGAAACGATTTGTTTTAGAATATATCTATGAAATCCTAGGGTTAAACCACTTCGGGCTGATGTTTTTCTAAAATCTACTGTTCCATCATTCGCCACTTGGAATAAGATTGGATGACTAGCCACGGTATTGAATCCCATAGCTCTTGCATATTTTAAGCCATCTAGATATGTGGAGAGTATTATTTCATCGCCATTCTCTAAAAGTTTCTTAGCAATAGATTTGGTTCTAGTAACGTGGCCCAGACCTATGCCACATGGCGCCAAGTAGATTCTCATGGCTGTACTTTCTCTTGCAAAACCTTTTCGACAATACCTTTTGGTGATCGTTCTCTGAAGATTGTTGCTTTGAATGTGAATATTTTTGACCCTTTCAAAAGCCATGAATCTGGGGGTAGACCAGCCTTTAAGCAACAGTTTGCCAAGAATTCCTCTTTATCCCATTCCCATTCTACGGCTACTTGAGGTAAAAGGAGGCCGCGCTGTAGACCTCTTCCAATGATCAGGCCATCAGTACCTATGGATATATGCTCAGGAATATCTTTTGGTTCAGTTTTTATCTCCTGGGGAATGGTCAAAACACTAATTTCAACTGCGATGTCTTCCTCTAGTTCTTTCAAAGTCACTTGAGGGAATCTAGGGTCTCCCGTAGCAGCTTCTATAGCCGATGTTATTGTTGCTTTAACAAGTATCTCAATGGGTTCTGGAAATCCGATGCAACCTCTAAGTTTTTCTGAACTATAATTTTTAAGAGTCACGAATACTCCAAGTTTCTCATTCAGACTTTCCGGAGTATCTTCTGGTGGGTTGATCATTTTATTTTCTGACAGATAATTTGAGATTGCTTTCCTTGCAAGGTTTACTAGAAATTCTCCTTCAGTTATGTTGAGTTCGTTTTCATTGTTGGAATTATTTTTTTTTGGCATTTAATTTTTCTTTCCTAGCTTTCTTTAGTGTTTGACTTATCTTTTTCCAATGATTTCCACGCCAATAGATCTTTGAGCATGACAAGCTACTGCATATCCAGAATTCATTGTATCTTTGATAGGTGTTCTTTGGAACTTTTTCTCTTATTGAGTTTTTATGTACGTTTTTCAGTGGAAATCCACAAGTAGGGCATCGTGATCTCATTTCATCAAAAACCAAGTGAATATTAAATTTTTCAGATAGTTTCGAAAGGACCTCATCTGGAGAGGTCTTCTTAACTAGTGCAGTAGTCAATCCACGTCTCTTTGCCAATCTAAATAATTCTGCATCTGAGGTTAATAGAATTCTTTTTTCTTGTTTTGATCGTATTAGAAGTTCATTGTCATTCTGAACTTTTTCATATTCTACATCATAACCTAATAGTCGCAGCCATCTAGTAATGTTTCCAAGCATTCCATCAGTCAGGAATTTCACGTTTGAACACCCAATACTTGCCCAGATCCTGGTGGAGTGAGAATCTCACCATTTTCAAAGATCATGTTACCAGCTAGAAACACCTTTGAAACACACCCAACACAATTCTCTCCAGCAAACGGCGAATATCTCGCTTTACTATGGAACTTGTCTGGATCAATAACAAACTCTTTTTTCAAATCTAGTATTGTAATATCGGCGTCTGCACCTTCAGATAATTCACCTTTACCTTTAAGACCAAAGATTTTGGCCGGCCTTTCAGCTAAAATCTGAGGTATCGCAGACAATGAAAGCCTTCCTCTAGAAACTTTTGTTAAAAGGATTGGGAGAGTAGTTTCGAGACCTGGAATTCCCGGCATTATTTCTCTAACATCTTGAGAACTTTTTTCTAAAAGACTGTGAGGCGCGTGATCACTTGCGACTGTTAAGAATTCCTTGTTTGAAAGGTCATTCCATAAATTTTCTGTTTCGCTGATTTTTCTCAGAGGTGGATCCATCAAGGCCCATCCGCCTAACTTTTCGAGATCATCCTTTGAGAGAATCATATGGTGAGGTGTAATTTCGCCTGTTACGGATATTCCCTTATCTCTTGCTTCTTCTATTTCAGCAATTGTTGAGCTGTTGCTTATGTGGCATATATGAATCGTTGCTCCTGTTTTTTCTGCGATTCCAATTATTCGCTTTACAGCTTTTTCTTCAACATCTGAATCATGTATGTAACAGTAGTCTTTCAGTTCGATAGGTTTCCCTTTGAAGTTGTTTATTCTTTGTTCAATGGTAGACCTATCCTCGGCATGAACAGTTATTGGAACATTAATCATTTTACATGTTGAAAAATTCTCAGCAAGAGCGGCATCATTTTCAATATCAATTTGTGAATGCCGATTATTCATATATAATTTGAAAGAGTAGATCCCCATAGAACTCATCTTTCTTATTTCCGATTTGTCATCGACTAATCCAGCATGAAATCCAACATTGACAATTACTTTTGTCATTGCTTCATCACGTCTTAGTCTCAAATTTGCAGCGGAATATGTCGGCGGGATATTATTTGGCATATCTAGAATTGTAGTAAATCCCCCTGCAGCTGCAGCGCAGGTTCCTGTATGGAAGTCTTCTTTATACGATAACTGAAGATCTCTAAGATGGACATGAGTATCTATTAGCCCAGGGATTGTTAGAAGGCCTTTTACATCGTGAATTTTATCCGCTTTAGGTAGAGATGGTTCTTTTCCTATCTTAATGATCTTACCTTCTTCGATGCTGATGCCGCCTTCAAATATTTGATTGCCAAGTAGAAGTTTGGCACCAACAATATTTAGATCAACTTCTGAAGGGTTTGTTATTTTTTTGAATCTCAAATCTTGAATAACTTCTGTGAACTCGGATTTTAATTTTAAAGAATTCTAAAAATAAACTGTCTGCAGATTATTTGATGTCCTTATCATTAATTCCCTTTTGTTTCCTCTTCTGTATCTACAAGACAGTTGCCACATTGAAATTTCCCATCATTATATGATAAAGAAAGAGACCAGTTTGAACAATTATCACAATATCCGGCAAGATTACTTGTTTCTCGTATGGGTTCATTTGCGTTTATTCTGGATCTTTCCGAAAGAACATCTATCATTACCGGAGTGATTCTCAGAATATCATTACTGGTAATAATCCCTTGAAGATCGTCTTTACTAAATACGGCAAGCCGTCTAATCTCCAGGTGGCTCATTTTTTTTGCAACTTCTCTTATACTGGCTTCACCGTCTATTGTTGCGATAGGTCGGCTCATAATACTCGAAACATTCACATCTTTGGGTTGAAGACCTTTCGCTACAATTCTGGTAGCTAGATCTCTTTCTGTGACTATTCCCAAGGGTTTGCCACTTTTATTGACGATCACTATTCCGCCTATCTTATGTTTCTCCATTAGCTTTGCTGCATTCATTGCGTTATCGTTTTCTCTGATGCTAATTACGGGTTTTGACATGACATCTTTAGCAGTTGCGACATTCTCATCGACTGAGGAAGCCATAATAGGTCACTTAACAATTCAAGATAGTTTGATGCCTACTCTTATACTATTTTATACTTGCTTGGTCGTCATGTTTGTGCTAAAGGTTCGTTGCAGGTTTTCTGAGTATCTGAAGTTGATGTTATGTCTAAATCTTGAATAATGTTTAAATGAAATTAGTGTATGAGTGTTACAGAGAGGCAGAACACATGGGCTATAAAGAGTTCACAGAAAGCGTCAAGGGAATAATAATATTATCAGGATTGTGGGTCGTTTTAAAGGCCGTAGAGTATATTTTCAACTTTCTTCAGTGATCCATAGTATTTTTTTAATATTATTAGCGAACGCTAAGTCATAACGACATAATTTTTCCTTTGACAATTATTTCCCCTTTTCCAGCAGGGATTAGTCTTGTAACTTCATCAAAATTAGTTCGATCTATTTTCTCACTAATATTCTCACGACTTGAGGCTTTCAATATTTCAATTATTTTCTTTGCTAATTTTCCTGAAGAGGTTCTTCCAGGCACCAGTTCCACATAAGCTTCGGCCTGTTTTTCAATAGCGGATGGCGGACCTGCAACAAATATTACATTTCCATTTTCTTCACTAACGCCTATAGCTATTTTTAACTCCACTCCACGATCATAGTTACGTTTCCCTCGTATCATGAATTGACCTTTACCAATATATTCTCCACTTGGGGCACTTGTTCCAACTTGGTCGGCATTGACCCAATAGACATTTACAGCCGTTAAATTTAGGCTCCATGCTTTACTCCTTGCAGCAGTCGCTTGTGCAGCTTCTTTAATGGTCTGGGGAGTGACGGTTTTTCCCTCAGTCCTTATAATAGTGAATGGGGCTCCTTGGATTTCGGCATGAAATACTAAATCATCTTTATTGAGATATTTTCTAATCAATAAATCGTTAGTTGAGGCGTCCTTGCCCGACATAATTAGAAAGTCATCTGAACTTTTAAACCAATGAAATTTATCATACCAGACTTTTTCTCTTTTTCGTTTAGGAATTTTTTCTATCGCTTTTTTTTCGATCGTTTCTTCCTCAACACTTCTCAGCTTTGTCTCAATCTTATTTACAGACTCTTGTAGGCCCTTCAATTTTTGTGACGCTTTCTTTGAAGCATCATAATGTTTTTTGGCAACCTGCTGCGGGGTTTTATCATGCCGTATATGAATTGAGATTTGACCTACATTCAATCTGGCTTCTTCTGGAAGAATTTTTGTACTTATATGCTGTTTATTGTCTGTAGTTATTTTGTTGGTTAAGTTTTCTATATCTTGAAGCGGAGTTCCCTTCACTTTCTCTTTCTCAATTAATGCGGTTATCTCAGATAGAATATGCAGGTTTAGATATATCGTATCGGCGATTTCCTTATTTATTTTGACTGCTTCTTCCAATGATTTTTTTTGTTTTTTCTGTTCTTCGAGGATCCTGCTTAATCTTGCTAGCTCTACGTCCTGTACTTTTTTGACTTTATGCAATTCAGCAGTTGTTGTTTGTTTTGAGAAGAATTCATCCACTGCTTCATTGTAAGTTTTGAATTCCTTTCGATTTTTGTCTTGATAGACTCTTAATGGGAATGGCGTTGTATCAATGGATTGATCTTTTTCATCACAAATTATCGCTGGTTCGTACTCTTTTCGGATTATTTGTTCTTTTATTGAAAGTATTGATTTGAAAAGAGTTTCAAATTGAGTTTGATTCAAGTCTCTTACATAAGACTCATGGTCCAGCTCTGATCTAGTCAACAATTCTTTTGCGTGTAATGGTCCTATCGAGATCATTTTTGTGAGAGCTTTCAGTAATTGCTCGTCACCGATCTCTCTCAGCTTTTCGAATTGCTCAGAGGTTAATGTTAATGGATTTATTCCGCTTGACGGAGCAGGTTTGTAAAGTTCATTTCTTATTAGATGTCTATCTCGCATTCGAGCATATCTCATACTCAGTCGTACTTTGTTTTCTGGATCAATAAGGATCAAATTTCCTCTTCTGAAAAGTTCTGCGACTATATGAAAGACTCCATTTTTTGTTGAGATATTTAGGTTAACTATTCTATCGAATTCTTCCTGCGCTATTTTCTCCAGTTTTCCTCCAAGAAGATGCTTTCTCAGAGTCATACAGAAAATACTGGGCTTAGGAGGAGTTGGATACTTGAATTTTGTAAGATGTATTCTCTTTTCAACTTCTATCAGAAGCCAGATTGCCTAAGGGCGGAACCGAATCAGAAAAGTCCTTGGAATGATATGATAGATGTTGTCTATCCTTTTCCCAATTAAACCATCAGCCATTTCAAGAGTTAGGGCTGATATGTCAAGACTGGACATCACATCTTTCATTTTCTATTCATCTAGATTTTGCTAATATGCTAATATACAAGAGATATCTTCATTGTGGGGTTTAAGGCATAAAGGTTGGTTTATCATGGCTAGAAAAAAGTGCCCGAAATGTAAGGAATACGTCGAGAATCGAAGATTCTGCGGGAATTGCGGTTATAAATTTGAAGAAGATAAACCTCGTGCCCCTGCTCCTACTAAAGTTGTTGCACAACCAAAAACAATACAATCTGAAAGTAAAGTTAAGGGTAAGCTTGCTCGTTATCCAGTTACTAGTGTTGTATATTGGTCTCGTTTTGGTCTAGGTATTCTTGCGGCACTTTTATGTTACATCCTGAGATTAAGAGACACTACAGGCATAATCTTTGCTGTTTTCATCTATTTATTATCGGTCATTGTGATTAAGAATCTGCGTTATGGGGAAGAAGAGCTTCAAGTTGGACGTAAAAGATTAACGCTAGGTGTTGGAACGTATATTTTTACATGGGTTTTTGTTTGGATATTCCTTTACACTCTTTGGACATATTAATGATGAATCTGAGCCTTTAAACACTTATGAGTCATGCTTCTTTCGATCGTCGACTACTTTTTCCTTGTTCTGTTACTGTAAAATAATCCATTAGTGCCGAGAAAAATCCGCGATCATAATCTTCAT
>JBAUBP010000237.1:0-3260 GCA_049676905.1 Bathyarchaeia archaeon | reverse complement strand
GAAAGCTTGTGCTATGCAGTTTTCTCTTTTGATTCTTTTAGTTCATTTATTCTTTTTTCGATACTCTTTAATTGTTCTTCCATATCTTTTTTAGAAGTTTCCAAATATGATCTTTCTTCTTTCTCATTTGGATAATTTTGCAAGTAAGGGCTTCCACCAAATCGTAAACATGCTCCTCTTCCATATATCCATCCTGGTCTTTCCCATGGCGGTAGATCACTAAATGGTCCTCTTCCTGGCCATGCGCCACACCATCCTCCACGGCCTCTTCCTGCCCAACGATAAGCCAATTTATATCACCTCATAATTAATGTGCAATAGCACAAATTTAAACTTTTGCTCTACTGGATTTATGCTTGCTAAATGCAACCGCATATATGTTAAGTAAATACTTATATTTTGTGCATACACACATAATTAATGCACCGATCATTGTTCGAAATTTAAACATTTACAATTAAAGATCGGTTTCATTAAAGAATTTGGAAGTTAAGAAATAAAATGCTAATAGCTGTCGCATCACAAAATATGAATGGTCTAAATGACATTATTCCACAATTATTTGGTAGATCACCAGCATTTACAATTATAGAGATAAAAAACGGTATAATGGAAGAAGTAATAGTTCAAAGAAACACATCATCTAAAGCTGAACATGGTGCAGGTCCAACAACATGCATGAGATTAAAAATGATAAATGTTGATACAATTATCGCAGCAGAATTTGGACCTACAGTATCAACAATACTAACAGAAGCGAAAATCAATATGGTTGAAATGAAAGCTGGAACTAAAGTCAAAGATGCAATCAACCAATATCTAATGAATCCTTAAGAACTCACTTGCCATAAAACCAGGGACCTCGGTTTGAAAGAATTAATTATCGTAAGTGGCAAAGGAGGCACAGGAAAATCTTCGACTACAGCTTCACTCTCAGTGTTGTTAAATAAATCAGGAACCAAAATAACCGCTGTTGATTCTGATGTGGATGCGCCAAACCTTTCCATCGTACTTGGAACTACTATTACTAATTACAGTGAAATCAAAGCGTCAGATAAAGCATCGATAGATTATTCAAAATGCATAAACTGTGCCAAATGTATCCCTGCATGCAAGGCAGAAGCAATATTTGACTCTACAGGCGAGATCCCAACAATAATCCCATTCCTTTGTGAAGGATGTGGTGCTTGCACTATCGTCTGTCCAACAGATGCCATATCAATAAACAAAGGAGTAAACGGTAGGATCGGAATCGCAAAAACACCTTATGGCTTTCCAATAGTCTCAGGGCAACTAGACATGGGTGAGGCCAATTCCGGACATATTGTAACTGCCGTGAAATCTAAAGGTAGAAAAATAGCCGAAGAATCAGATTCAGATCTAATTCTAGTTGATGGGCCTCCAGGAATAGGCTGCCCAGTAATAGCCTCAATGACAGGAGCTGACTCTGCGCTTGTAGTAACTGAACCAACACAAGCAGCAACCATGAGTCTAGATCGCATATTGAGCGTTTTGGAACACTTCAGAATTCCAGCCAATATAGTGATAAACAGATACGATCTAAATCCAGAATATACACAGCACATGGAGCATTTGATCAAAACAAAATGGAAAAAACCTGTCTTAGAGAAAATACCGTTCGATGAAAATATGCTGCTATCACTCTCCAAAAGAGTTCCTATCACAGAATATGAACCAAACTGCAAAGCATCCCAAGCTCTACAATCCCTCTCCGACAAAATCCTAAAGGTAATCTTATGAAAGATGAAATTTTCGAAGCTTTCAATAGAAAACCGGTAGAAATACCGATTATAGCGATCACTGGTGGCAAAGGAGGAACTGGCAAAACAACCGTAGCAGTCAACTTAACAGTTGCACTAAACAGTAAAGGAAAACGCATTATGCTCGTTGACACTGATGTAGATTCTCCAACAACAGGCATCGTATTAGGAGTCGAATCAAAACCTGTAGAAAAAGTAAAAATTTTCACTCCAAAAATTGTTGAGGAAAAATGTACTAAATGTGGAAAATGTGTTGAAGCTTGTCGTGCACATGCGCTGTTTCAAATCGCAGAAAAATTTCCTATGTTCTTTGAGCAACTTTGCTCAGGATGTGAGGCATGCATTTTGGCTTGCCCTCACGAAGCTGTAGCAATTGGAGAAAAAACTGTTGGAGTTATTCATCAGTCTTCTAATAATGAAGTGACCCTTATTGGTGGTGAATTAAAACCAAATGAAGCAAGGTCAGCACAAGTTGTAACCGCAACAAAAAATTTTTCACTCAAAAAAACCACCAACGAAAATTTTGACATAATGGTGATTGATACGCCTCCAGGGACTCATTGCAATGTAGTACAGAGTCTTAGATACGCTGATCTAGCCATAGCCGTCACAGAACCGACCCCTCTTGGGATATATGATCTAGACTTGATACTTCAGTTAGCAGACAGACTGAAGATTCCGGCACAAGTGATTATCAACAAAGCTGATATTCCTGGGCATGATAAGGAAGGTGTCTTTGAAGTTACGAAACAGCATAGAACTGAAATAATCGCTGAAGTTCCATTTGATAAGAAATTATTCAAATCTGCCGAAAATGGGAGACCTTTCATAACAAAGTATCCTGAATTAAAATTCTCGAGAGCTTTCATGGATGTTGCTGAATCAGTCTTACATCAAATCACTAAACATTAAGTGGCTTCCATTCTATTCTAAGTGCGCGATTGAACTAATTTTAGTTAAATTATTTAACTGATTCATCTTCATTGATTCATATTTTCTGAAAGAAATGTGATTCAAACGTATTACTACTTCTTATTGAATAAATGTAAAAAATCATGGTGATGCTCGTTTGAATCGAATTTTCGTTGTAAAACATATTACAGAAAAAAGTTAAATTGTATTACTTTTTTTATATACTTGATGAATATGATTATTGAAGGAATACCCTGTCCACATTGTGAACAGATCTTCAGTCTAGACGAGTATTATCTCCATATTCACATTACTGCTCCTTGCAAACAAGAAATCGAGATTTGAGCTAACTATAGTATTTAGACAATCTCGAACAAGATTTCGTCAGTAATGAAATTCAAAGTCAAGGTTCTGTAAAATGGAGGGTGTGCGAATAAAGTTTTTGCCGTTTCTGCTGCTGTTGACATTGATTCAAACCTTTTTCATTCCATATATCAATTCTCAGACACCAATTCACTCGGTATTTGTTGAAATATTTTCAAGCACATGGGCAGAACCATGTAGAAA
>JBAUBP010000236.1:0-3999 GCA_049676905.1 Bathyarchaeia archaeon | reverse complement strand
ACATAATAATGCTTTTAAGGCAATAATGATCACATTTTTTAAGAGAAGTTGGAACATTTGCCAAAAAGTTTCTCTTTACTATTGATAAGTATACTTCTTATTAGTCCCTTAATTACTGGTTATTTGCTTAACGTTCCGACAGTCGATCAGGTGACTGCTCAGCCAGGTGGATGGCCGGCAACATCGGATTGGATTCTTTTTGATACGGATCCTGATGAGCCTGGTTGTGATGATGACCGAAATGTAATTGAAACATATTATAATGTAACTTCTCAATACATCTTCTTACGGATGAGAACCGTCAATCCTGCTGGATGGTCAGCAACAACGCCTGGAAGTCCAGGCGAGGCAAGATTCAAATGGTGGTTTGACACGGTTGGCCAAGATGCTAGCATTTTCGGGACATCTGTAGCTAACGCAGAGTTTCAACTAATCTTGGAAGACCGTTTCGCGAATACCGGAGGAGTCACTGGAGAAAGCACTCCGAGGGACGGTTTGGGTGAGCTCACTTTTATGGATGACTTCGGACATGATGTTTTCACAACTCGATGGAACAATCCTGCAGCTTCCCCAGTTGAATATGTAAGGAATATACCAGGTACAACCCAGTCAACAGATTCAGGCGGTAATAGCACTCTTTGGCATCGAGTATTAGGTACTGGAACTCCGCATCCCCCAACAGGAGGCACACAATCAGCTATGTCGGATCCGAACATAGGCTACAGGCTCAGTGGTAATTTTGTTGATATGTATGTAAGTCTGGCTGCGTTAGGCAATCCAGCTAAGATATGTTTGATATGGGCAACCGATATTCACAATCCAAATCTGGATCAAGCTCCGAACTGTGATAGACCAGAAGAGACAGAGGATTGCTTTCCTGATGGTGGGATCCCAATTATTGATATCGATGTTGATAAAGAATTACAATCCCCATCAGATGGAAACGCCGACATAAATGAGAATGTTACATTCAGAGTGAATATCACAAACACAGGTTTATCTACACTTGTTATCATCCCGCTTAACTATACTTATGATGCCTCTAAACTACAGTTTCTATCTGCCGAGCCTACACCAAACCATGTACACGTTCATGCAGGTGGGGCACCATTTGATGGTCATCTGAGATGGGACAATTTAACCGATCCTGCTCCAAATGGAGTTGATGGTACACTAGCTCCTGGAGAAAGAATCCTCGTTAATACCACATTCACAGTTAAGATAGGTGCAAGTCCAGGAACGACATTAGACGTCGCCGACGTCTTCGAAGCAATAGACGAATTCAATCACAGTACTAATGACTCTGACACTGCAACAGTAACAATCAATACTCCCCCCACTCCAAGAGATGTATCAGTAAATAAGACTCGGACTCAACCTTTAGACGGCATCACAAGCGTTGGAGGTACTATAACATTTACAATCAACATTACAAATACTGGTGTATCAGCACTAGATACTGTTAAACTAGTTGACACTTTCGATAATACAGCACTTACTTTTAATTCTGCGACACCATCAAATCCTGACAGTCCAATTCCGGCTGGAACCTTGACATGGAATGACCTCACAAGCACCGGCAGTTTAGCTGCCGGGAATTCAATTATAGTAACGCTGACTTTCACAGCGGCAGCCGAAACAGGACCAACTCCTACAATAAACAATGCTACGGTCACAGCAGACAGTTTAGATGCTGTCTGGGATGTTGATTTCGTAACAATACTAGGACCGGATATTGACGTAACAAAGAATCTAATTCAACCTTCTGGCGGAACCGGATTTATCGGTGACACTATCATATATGAAATTGTGATCACCAACACAGGTGGCGTACCATTAATCTTCATTCCTCTAGTAGACAACTATAACTCTTCAGTTTTAGAATTCATCTCAGCAACACCAACACCGGATGATACTACGCCTGTGGGCACATTAACGTGGGATGACCTTGCAGCGGGAGGACCTTTAGGTATTGCAGACAACATTGTTGTGACGGTTACTTACAAGGCAATAGGACCAACATGTCCATTGGCAAATACATGCACAATCAACTTGGCCGTGTCGGAAAATGCTGAAGATGAAAACGCAAATCAAGTTAGTGATGGGGATCCATCATCTTTGACAGTAGGCTTTCCTCCAATAACACTGCCTATAGCTGCACCTGTAGGAGGATATGCTGTTCCTTTGAACAAATTCTATATTCTAGCGCCATACCTAGTATTGGTTGGACTGATAGGGCTATTATCCGCTACATACTATTTCAGAAAAAGAAGTAGGGTATAGGAACCCTAACTTCAATTATCATATTAAGTTCTAAGACTCATTTAATTACAAAATTTTAACGTGAACTATTGCTACTCTAGTTTTGAAATATTATTCCAGAGGAATTTTCCATTTTGTTGGATGATGGCGCCATCAACAATTATTCTTCCAGGCTTCATGGTCTTTATAATATCCCAATGGATGGCGCTTCTGTTTATTCCTTTACATTCCTTGTAAGCTCTGCCAATAGCCAAGTGTATGGTTCCGCCAATTTTCTCGTCAAACAGAATATTCTTTGTGAACTTTTTGATTTTCATGTTTGTTCCAATCCCAAGTTCACCTATACGCTTTGAACCCGGATCTGTTCTAATCATCTCCTTCAATAGTTCTTGATTCTTTGAGGCTTTGGCGGACACTATTTTCCCATTGACAAATTCTAATTCTATATCTCGAACCTCTTTCCCAGTATGAATAGCAGGCAGATCAAAGTACACATGTCCTTTCACTGAACTTTCAATAGGCGCAGTGAAGATTTCTCCTCCTGGAAGGTTGTGTGTCCCATTATCAGGAATAAAGACTCTTCCTCGAACAGACATTCTAAGATCTGTATTTTTTCCCTCAAGTCTTATCTCTGATGCTCTATCAAGCACTCTCTTCAATCTCGAGTTTTTTACCGACTCTTTTCTCCAGTCTTGAATTATTGATGAATAAACAAAATCTTGGTAAACGTTAAGCGACATTTCTGCTTCTTGAGCGAAAGCATGTGTAGGATGTTGAGTTAAACACCATCTCTTCTTCATTCTCTCTTCCTGAATTTTTTGTAGAACGGTCGATCTCAAACTAATCTTTGAAGACTTCACATGTGATAATGCTCGAGTATTTACATCACTTCTGACTGATATAATGACATCAGAAGCTTTTACTAATTCGAATAAATGCTTAGGAAAAACTTTCAGATGTTTTACCGGTGTTACTAGATAATACGCCTCAATAGCCTCAGTTGGAGAATTTACAATCACACAGGAGGCTCCCAGTTTGGAGGCTTGCTTGAAGATTTCAACAGCGAGTTCTTTCCCAAGATCACTGAATTGAATAAGAACATTATCGCCTTTTTTGATCTTTGTCGAATAATCAACTATGATTCTGGCATGTCGGATAATCCTTGGATCCATGTCTGATTCACCAGTCTAGTTAGCATCTCTATTCTAATTACTATTTTGAAAAACCTTAACTCAACTCTAGAGAAATAAGGTATTCGAATAGAATCTGAGATTATATTAACAGATACAATGAATTATCATTTGATACTAGATAAGTCAAGTGAGGATGGAGAAGATGAATATGGATTTCGGGATTTCAAGCGCTGTGACAATAGCTGTAGTCTCTATCATACTTATTCTCCTATGGGTCAGTTTTAATGCAGCAAAGAATACAAGTTCAGGTCGCTATTGGATTCTGATTTGGATTCCAATGGGATGGCTAGTATCGTTATCCTTAGCAGAATTGCTTTCACAAACAATATTTCAATCGCAGCGAAGTATAATTGCTGGTTGGCATACTCCACACGTTATATTATGGAGTATTGCGTTTTTCATGTTGCTTTTAGGATTTCTACCGCAATTCAGACCTAAAAATAGAACCGACAGAATCAATTTACTAATTTTCATTATATGTTGGACTGTCATTATGGTATTAATTAATCTATTTTGGTTTAGACTCATATTTGTTTAACTAATA
>JBAUBP010000235.1:0-6979 GCA_049676905.1 Bathyarchaeia archaeon | reverse complement strand
GAGTATTGCAGGGACTGAAAGGAGCCATCAATGAAGCTGGAAAGAGTAGCGAGAAAGCTGACCACGAATCAATAATCAACAAATTGAAAAGTCGAGTATTTCTGATGCATAATGTCCATGAAGATTTGCCAAAAGTTTTCCATACGCGATGGGTCATGAGCTACCTTAGAGGACCACTAACAAGACCACAGATTCGGGAATTGATGGAAACAAAAAGATTACCAGCACCAAAAGTAAGACCATCTCCTGCAAACGATACCATTCCAGTGAAATCAACTATTTCAACGCCAAGTCATGTACCGTCGGCACCACAGCAATCAACAGATTTTTCTAAAATCCCACCAGCACTAGATCCCTCGATAACTCAAATCTTCCTCCCTATCGAATTGGGAGATAGAAAAGCCATTAATCAGTTGAGTAAGAAGCTTGGTCGAGAAATCTATGCTGATGCTACTCATCTTATTTATGAGCCAGCAATCCTTGGGCGAGCAATCATAAATTTTGTAGATCGCAGAAAAAATATTAATGAAGAAATTAAAAAAACATTACTCGGACATTTAAACAATGGTTTGAGTGGGCCAGATTGGGATCAAGCTGAAAAGTTATCATATGAACTCGAAGAACTGTCAAATATTCCAGAGAAAATTGAAACAAATAATGGCACCTTCTTCACGGCTATCCCAGAAAAAGCGAACAGCTCTAAAGAGATCAACAAAATTGCCAAAGATTTCACCAACTGGCTATATAGAAATATAGAATTAGAACTAAGAAAACATAAGAAGCTAAATATTTTTCAATATCCAAATGAAAATGTCAGAGATTTCACAATTCGCCTACAACAGGCAGCTAGAGAACGTCGCGATGAAGAGATAGACAAGTTAAATGACAAACATTCTAAACAAATTGACCGCCTTCGAAACAAACTTCGCAAATTAGAGAGAGGATTATCATCAGATGAGGCAGAGTATGAGGCTCGTAAACGAGAAGAGATGCTGGGGATAGGTGGAACTGTAATAGGCGTACTTATGGGTCGGCGTCCAACAAGTGCAGGGACCACTATATCTAGAAGACGCCGAATGAGTACAAAAGCCAAGATGGATGTAGAGGAAACCAAGGAAGACATCGTTGAATTAAAAAAAGACATAGATGATCTTGAGAAAGAACTGAAAGAGGCCACGTCAGAGATATCGGCAAGATGGGAGAATATTGGTGAAGAGATTATTACAGAAAAAATTAGACCACAACGCACAGATATTCAATTACAATTGATGGCGCTTGGATGGGTACCTTTTTGGTCAATAAGTTATGTAGAAGGTACAATGTCGCGCAGCACATTAATTCCTGCATATAGGCAAATAATGAATTCCTAATACTTTTTTATGAAGATTCGACCCGTCATATTTAAATGACCCACTTAACATGTGAACCTAATAATGAAATGGATTATATGAGTGAAAAAATTGAAATACCCAACACTCTTCATGATTCTCACATTAGCAATAATACTTACATCTAATTCATTAGGTTCAATTTTAATTAGAGAAACTATAAACGATGATTATTCTGAACCTTACGTCTCAGCACAATATCCTTATTCCACATATGTTACACATTCACAATATTTCGTGACAATATCCATCTCAGGACTTCCTTCAGAGTATTCAGCTGTCGTTAAGATAAATGGAAATGACGCTGGAACAGTTAAAGGAGGATCATCTAAAGAATTTGAAGTTGAAAGCACTAAATCGCATATTTTCCAGATTGAAAATCAAATATCTGGGAAAGATGGTGTAAGGTATATTTGCCAGGAATCTACTTGGACACTTGAACAAACGCAAGAGCCCTACACGCCTTATGCATATTACCACTATCCATATTCTTCACCCTATTATCCTCCTTACTATGACGGGACGACCACAACAACTACAACAACAACTACAGATACTACAGATACTACGACTACAACGACCACAACAACTACGACTGATACTACGACGACAACGACTACCGATACTACGACAAGTGGTACTACGACAAGTGGCACTACGACAAGTGGCACTACGACAAGTGATACTACAGGAATAACATCAACTGACACAACAAATACAGGTGCAACAACAACTAGCTCAACTCAACCCACAACCACCACAACATCTGCAAGCTCGACAACAACTGGAACAACAACTCGTCGTACAACGACTTCAGGAACCACAACAACTGAGACACAATCATCTCAGCAGGAGACCGAGGGTGCTCACGATTCAAAAAAATATGAAAGAATTACCAATGCTGCCTCAATGTTGCAGATAGCATATCGAAATTCAAACTCAAATGAAATAACAGAGAAATATCAACAAATAGAATATCATCAAGATTCAACTGCTTATGCAGGACCCTATTATTATGACGATTACCAATACAATCAATATTATCCTAGCCCCTACTATTATCCATACTCCAATTATTATCCATACTATGATTACCCATACAACTACGGTTATCCCCGTAGTTCAACACTCGAAGCATCCCACACATTCACATACGAGCCGGAGTACCTGCTGACAGTCCAGAATCCGCATGGGACATCAATAGAAAAATCTGGATGGAAACAAAAGGACACCGCTGTAACGCTGACAACGCCAGAGAAGATTGAAGAATCAAATACGGAAAGATATGTTTTTAAGGCTTGGTATATCGATGGTTCGGAAAATGTTGGCAGTACAATTACTCTGACTATGAATAAGCAATATAATGCCAGAGCAGAATATGAAACACAATACTATCTAGAAGTAAGATCTGAAATCGGTAGACCACAAGGCTCTGGATGGTACGATGAAGGATACTCTGCAATAATTACAGTCGATCCTGAAGTTCCAATGTTAGGATTCTGGGGATCTTTGGGAGCAAAGTACGTCTTCGATAGATGGAGTGGAATATCAAGTGGAGATATGTTTAGTGCAACAACCAAAGTTGTAGTAGAAAATCCGATGACGGTAAATGCGATCTGGAGAGCGGATTACTCGTATGCTTACATGATTTTGGCAATAATCTTGGCGGCTGCTTTACTATTGATAGTTGTTACAGTAATCGCTTTGACGAGAGGTATAACTTTTAGAAGAGAGCGTGGCTCACCACCATTGGATACGCTGAATTTACGATATTCTCAAGGCGAGATATCAAGAGCAGACTATCTTAAGATGAAGAAAGATCTCGAAAAGTCTTGAAACCTTCAGTATTTTTCTATACTATTCTATATCCAATCTAAATAGTGTAAAAATTATCTCGAACTGGACTTTATAATTGCAATACTGAAGTTCATGGTATCTGTTTAAATGGAAACAACAGAATAAATCCAATTAGCACGGCGAATAAATAGCACAAAATCACAATCTTGTCAGTTTTTCGATCATAGAATAAGTAAGAAATTGCTAAGCATACACTTGGAAGAGTGGGAAGAAAATAAAATAGATACATTATTCGATGAGTAATGATTGACATGGGGTAAAATGGCAAGTAAGTCATAACGAACCATATAGTCGCGAATAGTGCTGTTTCATCCCTTTTCTTATAGACCGCATAAATGCAATATGCTAATGTTGGAATCGCCAGGTATAAGATTAGTGGATTGATGGCTCCTTGGAAGGCAACTGAAGGATGACTGCTGATCAATTTACCATTGGCACGGACATCTACGTTGACAGTTAAGTAAGGTATTTTCACTTCATTGATTAACCACTGCCAGGGATAGCTCTCTATTCCCTCAGGCACAGCTCGAGTCAAGGATTTGTAATAATCATAAATGTATGAGACATGATCAAAGGGATTGTTGTAACCTACCCATATTCTATCGAAAATTGTGAGAAGAATAACTCCAGTAATAACGTAAGTTATCGCATATTTTTCAAACCAAGTTAGCAGTTTTCGCCAATCCAAATTCTCGTGAGCACTCCTAGACTTTAGGAAAGTGTTAACGAAATGAAATATGATAATAACCAGGAAACCATAGAGACCTCCAAGTTTTGACAAGGTAGCCAGAGCCATGGAAAATGCGCTCAAATATGTTTTCTCTATGAGATACAAGTAGAAACCAAGAAGCATGAACGCAAGCATGAAAATATCGAGAGTCGCAATTCGGCTGTGAATGAAAATTAGGTTACTGAATACAAATAAGAAGGATGCGAATAATGCAAGCTCACTTTTTTTCGATAATCTCTTGACAAGCAAATAAAACGCGAAAAGTGCGATTGCCCCAAATATGATACTTGGAATCCTCCATCCCCAAGCATTATCACCAAAGATCAGCATCGAAAAAGCAATAATCCCTTTAGCTAGAAATGGATGTTCACGGTTAGGATCTGTACCTGGGGTTGCATCGGAATAGACATCTGGATCATGTGGAATATTCAGAAGATTTCTAGCCACATTCACATAATATTTTTCGTCAAATATGAGGCTGCCCTCAGGTTTATCGATCCATAAGAATCCTAGAAGTAGACTTGCTAAAAGTAGATAGATGAATATTCTGTCAAAAATGTTTTTTCCAGGATCAAAATCTGATTTTAATGGTCCGAGAAAACGGCTCATATTATGTCTTTCCTTGTTTCTTACATCTGAATTGAATGTTATCGCCGAAAAAGCTTCTTACCTGATTTGTTTGTATTCTTTTAAATTCGATACGAATCCTTTTATATGTATTTGTGTCAACCATGACCTTGTTGGTTATAGTGTCGAGAAATCATTACTTCTCTGTTTTCACAGTGCTTATGTTATCAACATTATTGATAGGTAGTTCAATAGTTTCCATGAGTGAGGCAGCATCAATATGTCCAAATGGAGCAGCATCCTATTGGGCTTTAAATGAACAGTCTGGTACTACCGCCAAAGATTCTTGGGACGGGAATGATGGCACCGTTATGAATGGTGAAAGTTGGGTTCCTGGAAAAGTTAACAATGGTCACGAATTCTTTGGTTACGGATTGACGATACTTGCATGGTTCAAGGCTGATGATTTTGGATTTGACGATGGAAGAATAATTTCCAAGTCAACTAGTACATCTACAGATGATATTTGGTGGATGTTGAGCACACGAGGTACTGGCGGTGGTGGGGCATCACCCTATAGAATGCGATTCAGATTAAAAACCCTGCCTGACGGTGACACTCATACTTTAGTTGATAATGGCGACGGTACACCCGCGCCACTTACTGATGCTACGGGGGCTTTTTTGAACCTTGACCCCGATACTTGGTACTTTGCAGCAGCAGTCTATGATGGACGTTCAATGAAAATCTACGTTGACGGCGTTTTATATGCTAGTGCAAATATTCCCCAAACAACTTCTAAGCCCTATATGCAAAATGATGAACAAAAGGTTGCTGTAAGCACCGCTGATGTATGGATAGGAGATAATCCTACAACTCCATTAAGACAATTTGATGGAATAATAGATGAAGTAGCACTCTTCAACCGAGAACTCTCCCAATCAGAGATAACCAGTTTCTACAATAGTGGAACAGGCCAAGCAATATGCAATGGGGGCTGCCCAGCTGGATTAATTTCCTACTGGCCATTCAATGAAGGCTCTGGAACTACAACCGCAGATTCCAAGAACGGAAATAATGGGAATATCCAAAGTGGAGTAAGTTGGACAACTGGAAAAATTGGAAATGGTTTAGATTTCCCAGGTACAGGCACTGATGGTTATGTTGATGTAGGCAAAATTGATGTGTTTAATAATTATATTGATCTAGGAACATTCGACATACTGCCAGCCAGTGACATAACGATACTTGGATGGTTTAAGGCCGATGATTTTGGTGTAAACGATGGAAGAATAATTACTAAAGCAACTGGTACGGGAACAGACGATCATTATTGGATGTTGGGTACACGAGGTGCTGGCGGCCAAGGAGCATCCCCATATAGAATGAGATTCAGAGTATCACTGGGTGGCTCGACTGAAACATTAGTTGATGGTGGCGATGGCACACCGGCACCACTTACAGATACGGTTGGAACAAACGTAGACCTTGCGGCTAATACATGGTACTTTGCAGCAGCAACCTATGATGGAAGCACGATGAAAATCTACCTTGACGGCGTTTTGATCGCCAGTGCAGCAATAACCGGAACTAGGGACACAAACACAGCCCAGGTATGGATGGGAGACAATCCGATCAGCGCTGAAGTTAACAGACCGTTTGATGGAATAATCGATGAAGTAGCTGTATTTAGCCGAGCACTAACTCAATTAGAAATAACAGCTCTCTATAATAGTGGATCAGGAACAGGAATATGTATTGTAGGGGAAGCAACAGACTCAGCAGGAGTTAGTCAGAGTGTATTTGCGGCTGGTGGAGACATATATGCGACTGGAAGCGGGTTCCCACCGAATACATTAATCACCCTGTATGTAGTTCCGGCTAAGACTTGGACTGACGGAATGCCTATCCCGCCCGATATCTCAGGTGATGGAGTAAACACAGTACAAACAGATGCTCAAGGAAACCTAGGTCCAACATTGGTATGGCCAAATGCCCAAGTCGGACAATACGATTTAGTCTTTGACAATTCAAATGGTCAATATGATGAAGGAATTGATATCGTCGTTGGCCTAACTGGAACCGGTTTCACAGTTGGTAGTGGGAGTATTATCGGTGGTGTCCACATCACTACAAATAAAGTCAACATCCTAGCGCCTTACCTATTAACAATGTTAGGACTGCTTTCCTTAGTGGTTATCGCAATTTCAATTAGAAAACGAAAACACTAAAACCTAACAGTTAGAGAAGGGAGCACATACGCTCTCAAAATCTCTTTTTTTCGATACCGAAATCATGATAAACATTTCTTTAAAATTATTTAGAAAAATCACTGACAAAATAGTAATGTAACTCTTTCAGTTATAGAATTTGATATTTTTCTGGTCCTTTTTCATAGAGGTTTCCTCCTTTGATGTCTATAGCGACTGTGCAGGGA
>JBAUBP010000234.1:0-13955 GCA_049676905.1 Bathyarchaeia archaeon | reverse complement strand
GAGTATTGTGACCTGAATGTAACTTTATTTTAATATTGTCTCGGGCATTTGATGAACTAATGTTCTAGCAAGTAGCCGTGCAACCCTTAATGGTTCTGGAATGCTTCCATTTAATGTAAATTTATTGATGGCCTGAATAGCATCTTCTCTATCCAGCCCTAGATATCTGCAGAAAATTCTCTTTCCTGTATGTAGCTTAAATTCTTCTCTCTCACCATTTTCTTTGTATTTAGCAATTCTATCTTCTGCCTTGGGACTAAAATATTCAGTAAGATATTTTTCCAGACCTTCTGATTTTTCATAAGTAATACAAATAATAGGTCGCGCTATATCTCTATAAACTCTTTTTAAATCTATGATATTAAACCAGCTGATAACACATCCATTCAGAAAAACAAGATTGATGTCTTCTCTCCCAAGTTTCTGGTAGATCTCCAAAACACATTCTGTTGCATCCATCCCCCCTACTGTTGTCTTTGAAAAAGAAAACCCATCTATTACCAGATCTGCGCGCATTATTAAACCGGTTAAAATGGATTTTTTACTCTTATTTTTTATGAAGCTCTCTGAGATTCCGAGAACTCTTATTCCTTTTTTATCGACATGCGGTATAGGTGGTAGCAAGATCTTTGACCATTGATAATCATTAGGGTTTAGTCACTATCTCTTGTCAGTCAGTTTTAATTGGCCTTGATTTTTTGTCTATCATCATCACTCTCTGTGTGGCTTCTAAAGTTAAATCTGTAAATGCAGTGCATGGATTTGGATTTTTTTTGAGTATATCAATTGCTTCTTCTGTTCTCATAAGTTCTTCTCGCCATACGTATACAATTAGTGCTTCGACTGCATTTGCGATATCATCTCTTCTGGTTCGTTTAGCAAGTAGATCTTTTAAGCCGGATTTCTTGGCTGCATCTGCTAAGATGCGGTCACTGACTTTGATTCCTGTAGGTTTACCTTCAATTTCGGTAAGTACTAGAGAATATATGAAATTGACATATGCATCACCGAGTTTTGCAAGACCTTTATCTGTAAGAATTCTTTTTAGTAGTCCTGCGCACATTACTTTGTTCCTGTAGCTTTTTTAAACTCTGAGAGAAACTCGTCTGTTCTCTGATTTATTTTCTTTAATGCACGTTCGAGTACTTTTCTAGGGTTACTATCTTTCTTTACTTTGATATAGATTATTGATTTTTCAGTTAATGGATGTGGAGTGTCATAACCAACATTCTTTACGCTTCGATCTTCAACCAAAGTATTTTGAAGTAGATTACAGAAGGTGTGTCCTTCGCCTTCTATCTCTAACTTTAATTCATCTTTTGATTTTTTAATTGTTTTAATTCTCAAACTGTTCTCCAATCCTATGAATACTAATCTCGAGCTAATTTTCTCTTTTCAATATTTTTGCATCTCTCACATTTTAACACTGGTCTCTCTAATGATATTCGATATCCACAATTTGAACAGAAAGTTTTCAATACTCCTAAATTATGATCAGAAGTCATTAGTCTGATAATCCCACCTGATGTGCTTATGATCTTCGCTCTTATTCGATCCATCGGCTTACAGATCTCTCTCATGTTCTTAGCGTATCGTGGGCTTGATGCTGAGATATGTAAAAATCCAGTGAATGGTTTTGAAAGCACACTATTTCCAATCTTGATTATGTTTATTACGGCCAATTTTTCCTGTACAACTTCTACAACCCCTATTATCTCTTTGCCTTCCAATGGATAAATTGGTGAAATTTTTGGTCTAATGGAAACAGTTCTGTACTTTGAGTCTGCTCTCGCGTCTCCAATAAACTGTGAGTATATGACGCCGTCTATTTCATATGTGCCGTGGCCAGCCATAAATTCTTCGATAACTCCTATTTTCGAGCCTGGGACTACAAATTTTTCTTTGATGGCACTCTTGTTAGACATTAGATAATTACCTGGACCTTGCTAAGTCTTGTTGCGCTCCTCGTTAATCTTGGGTACTTATAAAAACTATGTTATAGGAGAACAATAAGAATTCATACATTTTTTAAACTTATAATGTAAAGATCAACATCAACAATGTAACTCTTCCTATTATGAAATTCATATGTTTTAGGTATCTTAAATTGCATTTCGTAGAGCCCATCAATCTTTCCAGATTTACTTTCAATAAATTTCATCAAGTAATTTCGTGTCGTACGTTTATGTAATGAAATCGTAACATTAGCAATTGATAGAGCTTTTAACAGGAATCTGCTGTCTGCATGTCTAATCTTTGTGCCAAAGGGCGGATTCATTATTGCGGTATCAAATACTCCTCGTATTGTACTAATATCGGAATTGATCCAAGATATTTTGTTTTGAACTTTCAATAATCTTGCATTTTTATTAGCGGTTTCTATGGCCAAGGGATCTATATCTACGGCTAAAACTTTTTCTGCTCCAAGAATACAAGACCCAATAGCAAGTCTTCCGGTCCCACATCCAAGTTCCACTATGTTTTTGTCTTTTATACTATTGTAGATGTCTGACGCTATAGATAACATCTCAGCAGCTATCAAAGAAGGGATAGTATATTGTTCAAGCCAGAACTTAGGTTTTGGATGGGACGATATTTTCTCGAGGGCAATTTCAAGTTTTTTTCTCCGAATCATCAGTAATGATTTTCTCCATTTCAAATGTAATTTAGAGAATACCGGTATCGAGTAGGTTTTCCCAATCCAATTTTCCTATGGCAACAAGAATCTCTTTTGGTAATAGAATTGAGTTATTGAATTTTGCCGCATCATCAATAGCAAGTCTGGGACAGGCAGTATTGACGAAGATATCTACTTCTTGAAAGTTACTCAGAGAGTCAGGTGAGATTTCATCTGCAGATATAATAGTTACGTCTTTTTCTTTTCGTGAAATCTCTTTTTTAAGCATCTCTGCTGTTTTAGGATCATATTGTCCGACTTTTGTACTAAGCAATATTGCAAAGTTATTTGATTTCTTTGCTTTTTCAATAGCTGTGTATCGACTAACAATGAGTGATTTTCTAATATCTTTCAGGTTGATTACCTCGTTTGTATAGGGATCTGCTTGTATGATTGGTTTATTGACAGCTAAACAGGCGCCTAAACTATGAAATTTACTTCCAATAATAAGGAAACAATCAACATAATTGGATATCTTTTTCAGTGGAGTGTAATCACATCCAATTATTTGTCCTGAATATGAACTATGACCTTCCTTGGGGGTGATTATCGCATTGAGGCCTAAATTTTTTAGATGTTTTTCTACAATTGTTAATTCATCTATATGTTGAATAGTTGTAGCGATTCCAATATCATGTCCAATTAACTTATTCTCTGCTTTTTTGAGAACAGAATTCAAATCAAGAAATGACTTTGCCGAAAAAAATATTGTAGGAACTTCAAGTTCGGATCGGAATGGTGTATGACCATAATGGACTATTAAATCTACATTCAGAATTCTTGCCTGATTTATTGCTATGTCGCACCCACCATAACAAGGACTTGCAGATAAGAACACCTTTGTTTTTGTATTCTTTTCAATGGTAGTAGCAAGAGTGAATGCTTGCGGTTTGAGTCCATCAGGGATCTGAATTAAAATTCGTTTCGCATTACGTCTGTTTATCTCTTTTAGTACTCTGTCAAGTTCAAAATTATAAGATAAAGTCAATACTAGGCACTTCAGTCTCAACTCTAGTTGATTTAACATCAGAACAATAAAAATGTATTATGTATCGTTAAAATCAGGCTTCTATTTGTTTAGGAGCCTCATTGATTCTTTCAACAGTAATACGGCATTGTATTGGCAGTTTTTTTGAGCAGGCTGTCAAAGCTTCTTTCGCGAGTTGTATGGAGCTTTCATTCACGAAGACATCTATCAATTCTTGGTTTCGTTTAATTCTTGCACCTCGGCTTGTAGGTTTTCCAAACGCTCTTCTCATGCCTTCTTGAAGCCTATCAGCACCCGCGGTTGCGATCATTTTGTTCTCTCTGAGTATAACATGGGGATAGACTCTGATACGCATTAGATAACCAGTTTCTCCAAGTTTTTCTGATAAGACTTTGTTTGCTGAAATTCTGGCAGCTTCTAAAGCATTATGAACCACTTGAATCTTCATCTGAGAAATCAGTGTTATCTTATAATCATAATTTGCTTTTGGGTCACCCATACTGAATTTCACAATTTTTGAGGCTGGGTTGCCATGAATGTATTTAGCTCTCGTGTATACATTTGCCTTGCTTATACGATAATTTTTGCCCTTCATGTTGGGTCGCCATTTGCAAAGAATGAATGGTCAGTATTATTTAAACATCCGTGCTGGTCATCAAGTCCTCTTAATAAGGTCTTAGTTAGTGGTTATCTATTCTCTCTATAGCTCTTCTAAATACTCCAGTCATCAAGCTTGCTTCTCTTGTGGAGATTAAGCCACGCGAAATCACATTAGATAATGCTGTCCTCGCAAGTGGTATTTTATAGGGTGGTATGCATACTTTCCTTGATAGATCTTCGAATTTATCGACAAGTCTTAACCTAGTTTCTTTGTCAGCCCGCTCAAAATAACTCATGTTCATGTTTTGTGCAGTTCTAAGTTCATATAGTGTTATTGAAACTGCTGTTGCGATATTCAGAGTTTTGTACTCACTATTTGTCGGAATTGTCATTACAAATTCGCATCTTGTGATCTCTTTATTGGTTAATCCTCGGCTTTCTCTACCAAATATTATTGCAATTTTTCCCTCAATGATTTTCACTCTTTCAGCAAGCTCTCTAAGAGTCAATGATTTTCTGTTTAGATTTGACGGTTTTTTCCCGATTATAGCTGTAGTTGCAACAGAGTAGTCACAATTTCTCAGTGGGCGGTCTAGATTCTGCACTATTCTTGCTTTTACCAACAGTTCTTGAGCATGGCTTGCTAATGCTCTTGCTTCTGGTCCAAGTCTGGTTTTTGGGTTGACTAACCAGAGATTCTTGTATCCAAAATTTTTCATAATTCTTGCAATAAGACCTATATTGCCTTCATGTTCCGGTTCTACGAGGACTATGTGAATCTCCAAAGCATTATCACGGAACGACACTATGATTTGTTATAGAACTTTAACTTTGATGAGATTTTTGGTCAACTGCTCAAAATCTTCCACGGTCATCTGATATACTCTTTTATCAGGGATTTCTGTATTCAAAATTTCTATTGGAAAGTAAGGAATTTCCTTTTCGATATAATGCTTGAGAGAACTTCGAAGTTTTCTTCTTCTTTGAGTAAATAATCCTCGCACAAGATCTGAGAAGAGTTTCTCGTCGACTGTCTCATTGTATTCCTTTGGTATAATCTTGACTATCACGGAATCAACCTTAGGCTGGGGTCTGAAAGACTTCTTAGGAATGTTCTCTAATAATTCTGGTTTCGTTTTACGGTTGATCATGACCGTCAATCTCCCATAATTCTTTGTCCCAGGTTTCGAAACTAATCTATCGGCAAATTCTTTCTGAAATGTTAGGACGATAACTCGATAGCTTCTTTGGATGAGTTGGAATAGTAGTTTTGAGGATATATTGTATGGTGGGGTTGCTACAACTTTATCATATTCTGGCAATGTTTGATCTAAAACATCCCCAATGATTATCTCAACTTTAGGATTTGTTTTGAATTTTTCTTGAAGAAACTCAGCTAAAACTGGGTCTTTTTCTATGGCAATGACTCTTCGAGCCTTTGCCTGGATAATTTGTGTCAGTGCTCCAAAGCCAGGTCCGATTTCTAGCACGATTTCTGTAGGTAATATTTCTGCATGGAATACAATTTTCTTTAATAATCGACTGTCTATGAGAAAATTTTGGCCAAGTCTTTTTTTTGGAACGAATGAGTAATGTGTTCTTCTTTTGTCCATCAGGTTGCCCTTATAAAAAGTCTGTACTTTGATTCGCCTGTCAATTCTTCTATTATTCTTCGAGCTATGATCTTTACAGGGTCAGATATTCCAGTTCTAGATTGAATGTCAGTGAAGTTTTCAAATGGTTTGCTCTCTCTAGTATTGATGATCTGCCACATTGATTTTTTTCCTATCCCTGGCAGAAGCTCAAGAGAATGCATTCTAGGTGTTATTGGTTGCGTCTTGTTAAAAAACTCTACAAAGTTGTTTTCTCTCTTCTTAATAAGTTCTTCAAGTATAACTGGAAGCTCAACCTTGGCCGTAGCTGTCAATTCGTCGTAGTTAATCCTTCCGACGATTCTTTCAACTTTATCACGTTTATCTTTTCCAACATATAATTTCTCATGTAGAGTTACAGTTGCTCCAAATTTAAGCTCTAGGTCAAGTAATGTATAATGTTCTTCTCCAACGACTTGAACTGTCGGTGCAGCAATGTGCCTTTGGCGGTCATATGTATGTTTCCCAGTTGGAAGAAAGTCAAGCACGTAAGCATTTTCTTCGTACATTCGAGCACGATCTAAAGTCTCATAATTAGATCGCCTATATTGCAGTTCTCTACCTCCATATCTTTTGGTAGGAATTGACATCCTCATTGTCTCCTGTAGATGAGCTAGTAGAAATATTTCAAGAACTAAAGCATAGAATATTGAATTCATTACTTATAGGAATCTGTTCGATGTACGAGGATGCTTTCAAAAGTTATACTTCCGGAATTAAGATTACATATTCATCCAAGAAAAGGTTTTCCTTACTATTAACAAGACTAAGTGAATTGGTTATAGAGTATCTTCAAATTAACACTTTTCTTATGAATTACTATGATTTTTTGAACTATCAATTTTTCTATATTTTTTCATAACTTTTCTCTTGAGTTCAGTTCCGCATACTTCACATAGACGTCTTGTGTAGCTATGAACATATCTCCGGAAACATGCTGGACAATATATGGACCATTTAAATTCGTAAGTGATACCAAAAGTTGCAAGAAAAGTGTAGTTTATGCCAAGATGTTCCGCTACATTTTGTATGGCATAATCATCACTAACTATAGTTGGGCTCATTCCTTTTAATCTCAGGTCCAGACCTAAAGCAAGAATCTGCAGGTCCGCTTTAGATAGGGATAACCTTTCCCCTAGTTTGAGAGAAGCCTTCCTAACCATATCGTACGAAATTTGTCTGGGTGATTGCACTAATAGGATACTGCTATCTCTAGATGTGGCGAAACGCAAGGCTGCCATGCTATCGGAGGGTAATTCTGACTCGACTTCTGGTACGGTGTAAACATCTCCTTTAATTATTGATGGATTAACACCCATGACTAGAGCTGAAGTGTCAAGAATATACGCTATCATCCTCTCTCGGGCCCCAATTTATGACGGGTCAGGCTTCGACTCCAGAAGGAAGAGTTCAGTCTGACAAATACAGCTCTATTCTTTGATTTTCTAATAATGATGGATTCTTCGGGAGCAAGCTGTTTTGTATATCGACCGTCAACAGTCAAGAGTGCCCCCATATTAGTGCCTGTCAATTTGATGCTGAGGTCATCGGTGGAAGATAAGACTAATGAACGCATATAATCTGCAGGTGAAATGAACACTACTACGAAAGCATCAAGAGACGTTTCAAGAATTGGGCCTCCAGCTGAGAAAGAATGAGCCGTCGAGCCAGTTGGGGTTGCAACTATCAAGCCGTCAGCTCTTTGTTCGATTAATTTATGCTTATTTTGTTTAAGTATAAAATTTAACATCTTCCACGATGTTGCCGGCGTTAATAGTGCTTCATTCACACCTTCGGCAATATGTTTGTCTCTGAAATAGACAGATAACTTGTAGTGCTCCTCAAGATCATATTTTCCTTGTAGGCACTCTTCAAGAGCTATTAGTGCCTGATCGGGCTCGACTTCTGTCAAGTATCCACGTCTACCCATATTAATAGCTAATATCGGTGTCTCAGGTTTTGGAATATTCATACTGGTTTTAAGGACTGTCCCATCTCCTCCAATTGTTATTATCAAATCGACCTCCATCTGTGATAGAGATACTCCTTGTCCAATACGATTGTTTTTGGCAAATTCAATCTCAGGAAAAGTATCAATCTTCCTTGATTTCAGATATTGACAAATTTTAATCGCGAGTTTTAACGCATCATCACTATCGAGACGAGGAACGATCCCAATGCTTTTAAACAAGAGTATCACCTACTGGATGAAGAAAAACTGAGTTATAGTTATTTTAACGATCTTATGAGGTTATAGCAGGAGGTTTCCAGTAAATCTTTTAGCTGGTATGAATGTAAAAGTCATAGTTTCGAGGAGATGATGATGAGCAAACCCGTTGACTTAGGTAGCATAAAAGTAGGTCAATACATTCTCGTTGATGATGAACCATGCAGAGTAGTAGAATATGAGAAAAGTAAGCCAGGTAAACATGGAGCTGCGAAGGCCAGAATAGTAGCTATGGGATTTTTTACTGAACAAAAAAGAAATGTAGTAAGTCCTGTTGATGCAAAAATCGAAGTTCCAATTATAGAAAAACGTAGTGGCCAAATCATTGCCACTATGGGCGAGAATGTTCAGATAATGGATCTAGAGAGCTATGAAACCTTTGAGATGCCTTTACCCAAAGATGATGAGCTTAGATCGAAGCTCGAAAGCGGAATAGAAGTGGAATATTGGAAGCTGTCTGGTAGATCTAAGATTATTAGGACAAAGTGATTAGTTAGCCATAACATAGGGTTCCAATCAAGGTCGAGTATAGATGCCCTATGTAAAACAAATGAAGATACGTCATCGAATGCGCATCGCAGATATTGCATTTGAGATGAAGAAAACTGGTGTTTTAGGTGCAGGAAAATTTGCTCAAGCAGCTGATATAACAAAATATATCTTTTTAAAAAAATATACATGTTTCCTCTCATTGGCTGGACCAATGGTTGCTGGTGGATTAAGACAAATAATTCGTGACTTAGTCGATGATGATTATGTGAATGTCATCATATCAACTGGAGCCAATGTTACACATGATCTGATTGAGGCGTTAGGATATAGACACATAATTGGTACATCCAAGGCTAATGATATTAAATTAAAGAAAAGTGGTATCGGCAGAATCTATGACATCAATATAGGAATGGAAGCCTTTGAAGGATTAGAAAAATGGGTCTATCAAATTCTAAACGGATTGAATATTGAGACAAAAAAGAATTTGGCCGGATATGAGCTCCTCTGGGAATTTGGAAGGAAACTGAAAGATAATAATTCAATTTTAAAAACATGCTATAAAAAAAAGGTCCCAATTATATGTCCAGGTATACAAGATTCAATGCTTGGAATGAACCTTTGGACATATAGCACATTTAACAAATTGATGATAAATCCACTTAAAGATCTTTCAAAATTAACTGAGATCTCTCTTGAGTCAAAAAAAATTGGTGCAATAATAATTGGAGGTGGATTACCAAAACATCATCTTCTTATGGCTAATACTATTAGAGGTGGTGTGGACGCTGCAATTCAAATAACTATGGATAGACCCGAAGCTGGTGGATTAAGTGGGGCACCTCTCGAGGAAGCAATAAGTTGGAGAAAGATCAGAAACGAAAGAAAAATTGCTAATTTAGTAGGCGATGCAACAATACTGTTCCCCTTAATAGTGGCCGCAGCTTTGGATTAACAAGATAGAAGTATCTTTCAAATAGATGGGAAGTGAAAAATTACCATTGAGTGCACTCGAAGGTCTGGGCAAGTCACTAAGTAACTCTGTAAGAAAACTTATGCGTCTTCCGATTGTTGATGAAAAAGCTATAAAAGAATTAGTAAAAGATCTTCAACGAACACTACTTGCATCAGATGTTAATGTAGATCTTGTCCTCAATATATCGAAGAACGTTGAAGAAAGATCTATCAAAGAGACTTTACCACCGGGCATCTCGAGAAGAGAACATGTTATAAAAGTGCTTTATGAAGAGATCACAAAGTTTCTAGGCGATAAGCCAGCCAAGCTCTCTCTCGATCCACAGAAAAAACATGTAATAATGCTAGTAGGGATTCAAGGAAGTGGAAAGACAACTGGCGCAGTGAAACTTGCACGATTCTATCAGAAACGTGGCCTAAAGGTGGCTATAATCTGTACAGATACATACAGGCCAGGAGCATTTGAGCAGTTAAAGCAACTCGCTGATAAAGCGAATATAATTACTTTTGGAATGAAAAATGAGAAAAAACCTGATAAAATCGCTCAAAAAGGATTAACTGCATTGAGGCAAGAAGGCTTTGATATTATTATAGTTGATACTGCAGGACGACATAAAAATGAAAGAGATCTTATGGATGAAATGAGTAAACTCTCGGACACAATAAAACCCGACGAGGTCATTCTTGTAATAGATGGAACGATTGGTCAACAAGCAGCGTTACAGGCCTCAGCATTCAAACAAGCTACTCAGATGGGATCAATATATGTAACGAAGCTAGATGGTTCAGCCAAAGGAGGCGGTGCTCTATCGGCTGTCGCTGCCATAGACTCAAAGATAAAATTCATTGGTACTGGAGAGAAGATCGATGATATTGAACAATTCATACCGGCTAATTTTGTTAGCAGAATTATGGGTATGGGTGACATACAAGCTCTTATTGAACGTGTAAAAGAAGCAGAGCTTACTATTCCAAAAGGTAAAGCTAAAAATATTCTCCACGGAAGATTCACACTCAGAGACATGTACGAACAAATGGAAGCCATAAGAAAGATGGGACCATTACAAAAGATATGGAGTATGGTACCTGGAGGCTACAATATGCCTGACAATATGTTTGACATTGCCGAAAACAAAATGGACTCATGGCGATTTATCATTCAATCAATGTGCAAGAACGAAATAGAAAATCCAAAAATCATGGATTCATCAAGAATTAGACGGATTGCCAGGGGTTCTGGAAGAAGTGAAAAAGATGTAAAAGAACTTTTCAGCCAATATGGGTCTATGAGGAAAATGATGAAATCAATGAAAAGGCAGAAATCCAAATTTATGAGGCGATTACCCGTACAGTGATGAAGCAATATTGAAATCATAAGAATTGTTTATAAGTTGAATAAATAGAAGTGGATGAAACTCCTCGATCTAAAGTAAATAGGCAAGATGATCTGCAAATGGTAAGAAAATCTAAAGGATATCGTGCAGCTACTAGGTCATTATTCAGGAAGAAGCCTCGTCAAAGAGGTAAGATTGGTTTGAGTAGACTCCTTCAATCATATCAAGTTGGAGATCGTGTAGTCATAAAAGTTGAACCTAGCGTCCACAAAGGTATGCCGCATAAAAGATATCATGGAAAAGTAGGCGTTGTTAAAGAATGTAGGGGTAGAAGCTATATGATATCAGTTTCAGCTGGTAAAAAAGAAAAGAGTGTAATTGCACGTCCTGAGCATATAGTGTTATTTAAGGGATGAAGCTTATGCCAAGAAAAGTTCTTGAAAAAAATGAAACCACGATAGCTGAAGCTGGAAAGATACTTGGTCGGGTTAAAGAGGATGAGATGGGGGAATTTCAACGCAGAGTCTTAGAATACACACAAAAATTTACGAGAATATCGGCAGATAAGGCAAAAAAACTTACTAAAGAGTTGAACTCAAATTTCGAAATCGAGAGAAAAGAGGCTGTACAAGTTGTGAATTGCATGCCTGAGACTATTGGAGAGCTAAGGTCTACTTTATCTACCAAGGGGAAAATCCTTTCTACTGAGCAGCTTGAGGCGATGCTCAAGATCATTGATAAGTTTAGGGAAAAAAAATAGACGATAAGATTCATATCAATTTATCATCTTACTGAATTTTATTCAGGGAGTAGATTTCGTATCATTTCAATTCCGTAATATCCACCATAAGCAAAAGTAACTAGCATTACTGTCTTACCAATTATTGATGCAGCAAGGGCTTTCTTTTTTGGATATTTCATCATACCTAAAGGAATCCATATTATATCATCTGGCGAGAATGGTGTTACTGCAAAAAGAAAAATTAGTATGGTGCCATATTTTTCAACTCTAGGCTTCCATGTGTCGATTCGCTTTCGATATTTTTCAGAAATCACATATCTTCCACCCTCACCAATGTAGTAATGGGTGTATTGACCAATTCCAGCACCGATACCAGCTAGTATACCTAGGAGAAGTGGGTTAAGACCAAGAGCTGGGTCACTCAACAGAAATACGATGATCTGAGGTGGAAAGATCGATATCATAAGAGAACTTGTTCCTATAAATCCAGAGATTAAGGCTCCAGCATATCCTAGACTCAGTACAAATGAATAAAGACCGTGAACACCCACCACTGCAAGTATTGCTGAAATAGTTATTATTATTGTTGCTATGGCAATTACCACTAGTTTGTTCAGAGTCTTTCGCCTACGTGAAAGCTTTCATAAGTTAAATTGTTCCAGCTGTTTGAGCACATACTGTCTTATCTGTTCTGGTTTCGACATCTTCTCAACAATCTTACCATTTCTTATTATTGGTTTAAGCATAGGATCGGTTGTCTCTCCACATACAGCACAGTTTGAAGCCTGATTGTTAGCCAGAGATACTTTGTCAGTCATACATTTATTGCATCGCCACACTTGTTTCCTACCACTGAGTTTACCTCTCTTGGCGTTGGGTTTCCCATTCTTTTCTACGATATCTAAAGCAAAATCTATTGTCGGAGCATTACTAATGGAAGTTCCAACTCCAAATCCCACTGCTCCTGCATTAGATAGTTCTTTGATGTTGTTTTCATTCAATCCACCTGAAACGTAGATCTTGACTTTTTCGTATCCTCTTACATTGAGTTCCCATCTTACTTCTCGAATTATTTCGGAGAAATCACCTCTTCTAGATGATGGCGTATCAAGTCTAACTCCATTTAGTTTTCCTTTGAAGCTCTCTGCGGCCAGTATAGCTTCAGTTTTTTCGTCACCGTATGTATCTACTAAAGCAATTCTAGGTATATCTTGAGACATGACTTCATCGAAAGCCCTCCAAGCTTTAATTTGACTATCAAAAGATATCATAAGAGAATGAGGCATTGTTCCTATTGGCTCTTTACTGATTGTGTCAGCCCCAGATAGACTTGAAACTCCGTCTAAACCTCCGATATATGCTGCCCTATCAACCATTCTGGAAAGTCCTGGGTGGACTCTTCTTATACCGAAAGATATCACCATTTTGTCTGAAGCTGCTTTGCGAACTCTTGCCGCTTTTGTAGCTATACCTGAAGAATGACAGATTAACCCAAGAAGTGGGGTTTCAAGATGACAGAAATTCTTGTAATCTCCTTCAATGCTAAGGACAGGAAGACGTAAACCATTGACATCACGTTGTCTGAATATTGTTCCCTCGTTAAATGAATAGATATTTACAGGTAAATTTTCGAAAAGATATGCAATTTCATCAATACCACATAGTACAGCCCACGGCCAAGAATTAGGTAATGCGCCAGCTGTAGCCTCCATTACAACATCGATTTTTCCTATTCCTTTTGCCGAAAGGATTTCTTTGGTCCTCATGAAGTAAACATCAGTTGTTCTACCCTTCTTGATCTCTTCATCAGATGAAAGATGAAATCTTCCCATAACTAGATCATTTCCTCTCAGAACTTTGATTGAATTCAATTATCAATTAATTATCTAGAAGTCGAAAGGGTGAGGATGTTTAAATAGATTAATCTTGGTTCTAATCTTGTAAAAATAGTGATAAGATTATGAGTCTGCTGAAACTTCGCATGTCAATTATTGGAACGCTTGCATTATTGATAGCTATTTCAACATTATTTTTCACAATTATATTAAGTATTGTCGGGGTTACAAATATTGTCGCCCTAGTATTTTTCGTAATCTTATTCAACATAGTCCAATGGCTCCTAGCTCCTTACCTGATAAATTCAATGTATCAGACCAAAGAAGTGTCCAAATCAGATAAACTATACAGCACGGTTGCACGACTTAGCCAGAAACTTGATCTTAAAATGCCAAAAGTCATGATAGCGAATATGCCTATTCCCAATGCATT
>JBAUBP010000233.1:0-13000 GCA_049676905.1 Bathyarchaeia archaeon | reverse complement strand
GCCTCAATTGTTGAGCATACCGAGCTGAACTACCGGCCCAAAACTATTTCATACGAATTTGAGCATCGTATGCATATCGTCTAAGGATAAACGGAGTAGTTAATATCGATTTAGGTTAAGACAATTCTGTTAAAGCTTATCACAGCGATGGGATATCAATTCTTACAAATTTTGTTTGCAAGATCTTTTCAGAGCAACAATTCCGTTATTCATTGTTGTTGATTCACTCGAAAATATGGTAACCTTCATTTCCTTAACAGAGAACTTATCAAAAAATGACTGCCGACAAGCCTTCAACATGGCGAGTATCGTAGCCTTAGCGCGAGCTTTCCCTAAAATGATGAAGAATGTATAATGTACATTTATGTACTGACTAGCCTTATATATGACATGTATGTATGCAATTGGAAAGCCATCAGGGAGAATTACAAATGAGGGATCGTCTTTGGGCAGCCTACAAAACTACTCTCTCTCCAAAAAAATAAAAAGTTGAAATTTCAAGAAATACCCTACGAAAATCCCTTAGATCTCTTTTCCAAACTCACAGATGAATACAAATACCTCTATCTTCTTGAGTCTGTTGAAGGCCCCAAGAAACTGGCGCAATTCTCTTTTATCGGTTTCAATCCTAGAAAACTTATTCGAGTAAAAAATTCAATAACAGAAATCATAGAGGGAAAAGAACGATCAGAAATTAAATCCGAAGATCCACTTGAAATCATAAAAAAATCAATTCAGGACAATAGAACAAGTTTTGATAAATTCCGTTTTATCGGTGGAGCGGTCGGCTACATATCATATGATGCCATACGTTATTGGGAAGATCTTCCTCATGTTTCAAAAGATGACTTGAATCTACATGATATCGAAATGGGAATATACGACGATGGAATAATCTTCGATCATATTCAGAAAAAAGCATACTATTATTTCTTCAACGAAAACAGATTCAAAGAACTTCAGAATAAACTTCAAAAACCAAGCACTAAAGAGAAAAATAAGTTTCGATTTAGTGAACCAGAACCCAATATATCCAAAGAAGATTTTAAAGAATCAGTCAACAAGGCTAAAAAATACATATTTGAAGGCGACATCTTTCAAGTCGTATTATCAAAAAGATACGGATTCAAATTCGAAGGAAGTCTATACAACTTCTACACAGTTCTCCGGAAAATCAATCCTTCACCATACATGTATTTTCTAAAATATGGAGACAGACAGATCATCGGCGCCAGTCCTGAAATGTTAGTGAGAACGGAAAAGGGCCTCGTTGAGACCTATCCCATAGCAGGTACACGACCAAGGGTTGATGATCCTGATGAGAATAAACGCCTTGGAGACGAATTGATTTCTGATCCTAAGGAACGGGCTGAACATGTTATGCTTGTTGATCTTGCAAGAAACGATATTGGTAGAGTATCTGAACCTGGCTCTGTTCATGTACCTGAACTCATGACTGTTCACCAGTACAGCCATGTTCAACACATAGTATCAAGAGTGATCGGCCGTTTATCATCAAATCACGATTGTTTCGACGCATTGAGAGTTATGTTGCCCGCGGGTACGGTCTCTGGTGCTCCAAAAGTCAGAGCGATGGAGATTATAGAAGAACTTGAACCGTCAAGAAGGGGACCATACGCTGGTGCTGTAGGACATTTCTCCTATAATGGCAACTGTGACTTTGCTATAACGATCAGAACTTTGATTGCGCAAGGTGATAATGCGTATATTCAGGTTGGTGCAGGAATCGTTGCAGACTCGGATCCAGAAAAAGAATGGTTCGAGACAGAACATAAAGGAAAAGCTCTGATGCGAGCACTGGCTCAGGCAGGTGAGAAATTCTGAAGGTTCTATTAATCGATAATTATGATTCTTTTGTCTATAATATTGCGCAATATTTGAGTGAGCTAGGTGCTTCTCCAATTATTTATCGAAATGATAAGATAACCGTTCAGATAGCAAGGAATATTCGTCCGGAAGGAATAGTTCTCTCCCCTGGTCCGGGAACTCCAAAGGATAAACGATACTTTGGTAATTGTCTATCAATTATTCGTGAAGCAAGTCCAAAGATTCCTATTCTAGGAATATGCTTGGGTCATCAAGGAATCGTATATGCCTTCGGGGGACAAATATCTCATGCAAATAAATTGATGCATGGTAAGACTAGCATGATTAGACATGATGAGCAGGGAATATTCAAAGGAATTCCGAATCCCTTTGAGGCTACTCGATATCATTCTCTCGTAGCTAATCTCTTCAACATCCCCTCCTGTCTCAAGATCTCTGCATACTCGTTAGATGACTGTGAAGTTATGGGAATTCGACATGTTGAACGACCGGTTGAGGGTATACAATTCCATCCAGAATCTATCCTAACCGCCGATGGAAAACAGGTTCTCAAAAATTTCTTGGATAGTGGTCACTAAATTGATCACAGAAGGCATTTCAAAACTCATAGAAGGCAATGACCTGACATCAACCGAAGCAACAGGGATTATGAATGAGATAATGCTGGGGAAAGCCACAGATGCTCAAATTGCTGCTCTTCTAACCGCATTAAGAATGAAAGGCGAAACCGTAGATGAAATAACTGCATTAGCCTCTACAATGAGAAAATTCTGCCACCAAATCCATCCAAAAAACAAGACTAGAATAGTAGATACCTGTGGCACAGGAGGAGATAAGATCAAAACATTCAATATTAGCACCATTGCCGCCATTGTAGCCGCAGGAGCAGGAGTCACTATTGCTAAACATGGAAACCGTTCAGTCACAAGCAATTGTGGAAGCGCAGACGTACTTGAAGCATTAGGATTTAACCTTAAGATGCCGCCTAACCAGGTCGAAAAGTCAATAGAAAATATTGGCATTGGATTCATGTTTGCCCCTACTTTTCATCCTGCAATGAAGTATGCAATTGCTCCAAGAAGAGAGATCAAAATAAGAACTGTCTTCAATATTTTGGGGCCACTAACAAATCCTGCAAACGCAAAAGCACAACTTCTAGGTGTCTATGATAGCCACCTTACCGAACCACTAGCTAATGCGCTCAGTAATCTAGGTACAGAGAAAGCATTGGTTGTACATGGGCTAGATGGTCTGGATGAAATATCAACTATAGGTCAAACTAAGATGACCTTTCTGAGAAATGGTGAGATTTCAACCTCTGAGGTTTCTCCAGAAGATCTTGGAGCACGTGTTATAGAAAAAAAAGACATCGAAGGTTCTTCACCAGCAGAGTGCGCATCAACCACGTATAGACTCCTAAATTCTAACAACGGAGACAGCGAAAACAATCCAACACTGAATATGGCCATAGTAAACGCGGCAGCAGCAATCTACTTGGGATCAAATACTGAGACGATCAAAGAATGCATAGATCCTGCTAGAGAATCAATCAGAAGTGGATCAGCCTACAAAAAGTTGAGATCTCTAATTGAATTTAGCCAGGGAAACATATCAAAGCTGGAAGAAATGGAAAAACATGAATGATATACTAGACACTCTGGCAAAAGATGCGAAAGAAACCGTCGAAAGTGGATATTACACAATAAATCCTATTGAGAACCATGAATATAGTTTTAAAAAAAGTATAACCGAAAGTGAGAAAGCTCCTATAATCACAGAGATAAAACTATCTTCACCTTCCAAGAGTGTTTCCAGGAAAATCAACATTCTAAATACTGCCAATGCAATGAGCAGAGGTGGCGCAATAGGTATATCTATTTTAACAGAACCTAAACATTTCAAAGGGTCCCTTAATCACTTCAAGATAGTGCGAGAAAAAACCTCTATTCCATTGTTAATGAAAGACTTCATAGTAAGCAAAACCCAAATTGAAACCGCAAGTAACCTTGGCGCCAATGCAATTCTGTTGATACAAGCACTTTTTGATAGAAATTACTGCGATACAAATAGAGAAGTTATGATCGAATACGCACACTCAAAGAATATTGAAGTCCTGTTGGAAACTCACACAGAAGACGAATTTCAAAGAGCATTAGAATCTGACGCGGACCTAATTGGAATAAACAACAGAGACTTGAGAACATTAAAAGTTGACCTGAAAACAACAACAAAAATCCTTGGAAAATATCCCGATCTTAGCGAAACTATCGTAAGCGAGAGTGGAATAGAAACACCTGCAGATATAATCTCATTGAGACATTCTGGAGCCAACGCATTTCTTGTTGGAACAGCAGTGATTTCAGCTTCTGATATGGAAAACAAGGTTAGGGAGCTTGTGGAGGCTTGATGTCAAATGGTTCATGTTAAGATCTGTGGAATCACAAGATATCAAGATCTAACAGTTGCTATAGATGCTGGAGCAGACTTAATAGGATTCATTATAGGGGTAACATCCTCCCAAAGAAACTTGGATCTTGCTAAAGCAAAAGAACTAATCTCGAAAGTCCATAACGATGTTAGCAGTGTAGCAGTAACCGTATTCAAAACGAAAGAAGAATTAACAAAAATACATGAAGAACTCGAGACTGATTATCTGCAAATTCACGGAAACTTTCAGAGCATCCTGAAATCGGTTCCAGAAACATTATCGAGAGAACGAATAATAGGTGCAATCAACGGAAGAAATTCCGATGCCTCAGAATTATCTGTAAAAGTCTCGGACATATTTCATACAATCCTCTTAGACAGTACTACACATGACGGGTTAGGAGGTACAGGAATAACACACGATTGGAATCTAAGCAGAAGGATCAGAGACACCATCTATCCGAACCGACTAATCTTAGCTGGAGGATTAACACCTGAAAACGTAGAAGATGCAATTGAGAAAGTAAGACCGTATGGCGTTGATGTTTCGACTGGGATAGAAGAGAAACCAGGAATTAAAGATCACAAGAAACTTTTTGATTTTATAACCAGAGTAAAAGAGATGAAAATATGAGTAGACTGGATATTTATCCAATTGATGGGAAATTCGGTAAATATGGAGGCAGATTTGTTCCAGAGACACTAATGCCTGTCATAAAGGAACTTGAGGAATCCTATCTAAGATTCAAGAATGACTTGAATTTTAAAAAAGAATTAGAATATTACCTTAGAGACTTTGTTGGAAGACCTACTACACTGTATTACGCATCGAATCTTACCAGAATTCTAGGTGGAGCCAAGATCTACCTGAAAAGAGAGGACCTAGCTCATGGTGGAGCTCATAAGATAAACAATACTCTAGGTCAAGCTCTACTTGCTAAGAGAATGGGAAAGAAGAGAATAATCGCTGAGACAGGTGCAGGTCAACATGGTGTAGCTACAGCGATAGCATGCGCCGTCCTAGGTCTGAAGGCTGAAGTATACATGGGTACAGAAGATATGGAAAGACAGAAACTCAATGTCTTCAGAATGAGAATGTTAGGTGCTGAGGTCCATCCAGTAGATTCTGGTTCAAAAACGTTGAAAGATTCAATCAATGAAGCATTAAGAGACTGGGTGACAAATGCCCAAACCACATATTACTTGATTGGATCGGTTGTTGGTCCACACCCATATCCTATGATTGTCAGAGATTTCCAATGTATAATAGGCCATGAGACAAAAGAGCAGATACTTGCAAAGGAAGGACGACTTCCTGATGCCTTAGTCGCATGTGTTGGGGGTGGAAGTAATGCAATCGGATTGTTCCATCCATTTCTCGAAGATGCAGATGTTAAGATGTATGGAATAGAGGCGGCTGGAGAAAACATCACATCTGGTAAACACGCGGCCTCACTATCTGCAGGTTATGAAGGAGTTTTCCATGGAATGCTCACTTATGTCTTACAAGACGAAAACGGACAGATCCAAACCACATCCAGTATCTCTGCAGGTTTAGATTACCCGGGAGTTGGACCTGAACATAGTTTCCTGAAAAGCATTGGTCGAGTCCAATATGATGCTATCACAGATAAGGAAGCTTTGGAGGCTTTCATTGATCTGACCAGAAACGAAGGTATTGTTCCAGCATTAGAGTCCAGTCACGCACTAGCATATTCTAAGAAATTGGCGAAGAAGATGAATAAAGATCAAATCGTAGTAGTGAACTTGTCCGGTAGAGGAGATAAGGATGCAGAGGTCGTTGCAACGCAAAAGGGAGTGGTGATATGAGAATAGGTGAGAGCTTTCGAGAATTACAAAAACGTGGTGAAGGAGCACTCATTGGATATATGACTGGAGGGGATCCATCGCCGAAAATTTCACAAAAGATAATTGAAACAATAGCCAAAGAAGGAGCGGATATAATTGAGATCGGAATCCCATTCTCCGATCCAATTGCAGACGGCCCAACAATACAAGCGGCAGCTAACCGTTCTCTTAACGCTGGCACTACCCCACAATCAATATTCGATATTGTCAAGGAGATAAAAAACCGGATAGAAATCCCAATTGCATTAATGACATATTATAATGTACTTTTCAAGATGGGTGTACAAAATTTTTTAAAAAAGGCAAGCGAACATCGTGTCGACGGCCTTATCATACCTGATCTGCCAATTGAGGAAGCAACAGAATATCGAGAGCTCGCAGAAAAACAGGGAATAGATACAATATTTCTAGCTACTCCCTCCACTTCACCAAACAGATTGAAAGATGTTTTAGAATACACTTCAGGATTTCTATACCTAATCTCCATATATGGTGTAACCGGCAAAAGAGACGATGTTTCCCAACTCACTATCCAATCAATAAAGAGAATCAAACCCTACACGGCTGGAACAATTCCATTAGCGGTCGGCTTCGGTTTACATAAGCCAGAACATATCAGTTCCATAATAGGATCTGGAGCAGATGGCGCAATAGTAGGAAGTGCCCTCGTAAAAATAGTTGAGAATAATCTAAACGATTCTATCAAGTTAATAGAGCAAATCTCAACTTTAACTAGGAATTTGAAGAGTGCAACCTTGTTGAAAAAATGATAAAATATTTATTGAAAAATCAATCCAAAAAAAAAGGTCTCTCCAAATTTGAATCCAACATTTTTTATGAAGGTTGCTATAGCGCGCCAGAATTAGACTCAAAACTCTCTAACCTATCTCAAAGTAGCTCTTTAGGAAAATCTTAAGTCAATCTTTGTAGTTGCTGTAGAGATGTGCCGAGGTAGCTCAGCCTGATCTATCCTTAAAGAGGTTAAGGAGAGCACCCGACGCCTGATGTGGGTGACGCTGAAGACCGGGTTGTCGCCGGTTCAAAACAGTTAAGGGATCTGTGAAATCCCGGCCCTCGGCACCAACAATCTAATTCCGGTATGCAGTCCACTATACAGCTTAGTCTATGTTGAAAAATTTGGTGAACTGTAATTTGATCTCTATAAATGGTAAGCTTTAATCTTCCCTAATTAAGAAAATAGATTGGTTAGTGTTTTTATGAGCTCGGGTGAAATTTGTCCAAATTGTGCCATTGAACAACCTACAGGATCTAAATATTGTGATAGATGCGGTGCACCAGTTCAAGGTGAAGTTGCTTCGAAATCTGTTAAAAAGATGTCTAAAAATGAAGTTGAGAGCGTCCTACATTGGCGTGAGGAGAAAAACCAGGCTTTCAAAGGTCATTTTGCCTCCCCAATACCTGAAAATATGAGAGGCCAATTTTCTGGTCTCAATTATTATCCAGTAAACCCTTCCTACAGATTACTATGTAGGCTTAACAAGTACCCTAATCCCGCTTCTGTCATGATGATGACCAGCACAGGAGAAGATAGGGAATATCTCAAAGTAGGACACTTCAGCTTCATTATAGGTGGAAAGACACATACTCTTCATGCATACAAGGATCTAAGACAACAGCCAAGTGAAAAAGAGTCACTATTTATTCCTTTCAGAGATAGTACATCAGGCATAGAGACATATGAAGCTTCAAGATATCTAGAAATAGAAGAGACCAAGGAAGGGGAATTTCTAGTAGATTTCAATAAAGCATACAATCCGTTCTGTGCCTATACTGATACCTATAGTTGCCCATTGCCGCCGAGGGAAAACTGGCTTCAGGTCGAGATCAAGGCCGGAGAGAAAAAATACAAAGAGTAATTGCATGCTCACTTTAACATCTATATACTATTCATGACGCCTTTATGGGCTGTCTTAAAGCGGCCGTTGTCTAGTCTGGTTAAGATGTCGGCTTGCCATGAAAACGCAGACTGCCGGTGACCCGGGAGATCAATATAATGATCCGGGAATTCAAATCCCGGCGGCCGCACCATACCAGTTAACAAACTATCAATCTTCTTAACCGTGCACTAAACGTTAACATTGAAAAAAGTTTCAACTTCTCAATTAAGCATGGGGGTAGGGATTCCAATTTATTGGATTATAAAAAAATTCCGCTGGAAACGCATAAATAAATAATAATAAATCAGAAACCAGTCTTACAAAAACAGACTATGCACTAATTAATCTTGGAGAATCTAATGAACATAGAATCATATTTTCCTCAATATCCTGGAAAAAGAGAAATTTCAATTAATGATAAGGATCTATTGAAACAAAAAATATTCAAATTACAACCTCAAATCTCTGAATATACTTTTACAAATCTTTGGATATGGCGGCAGCATAGACCAGTAAATCTATCTCAATTAGAAGATACTGTTTTAATATTCAGAAAAAACCTTGACGGACAAATCTTTCTTTTGCCCCCAGTAGGAGAAGAAATGTCTTTACATGTTTTCGAAAAGATAAGGAGTAAAGGCATCGAAGATCTGAATAGTCTTTATGGATTCAGCAAAGAAGAAGCGAACAAATTTAATGAAAAGGGATTACGTGTTATCGAAGATCGAAACAATTGGGATTATGTGTATTCGGTTAAAGAATTAATTTCACTCGAAGTAACAAAATATAGAAAGAAAAGACAGAACATTCATCAATGTCTAAGTGACCATGAATGTGTATACAAACCAATAACCCTACAGATCGTAAAAGAGTGTTTAGAATTACAAAATGATTGGTGCAACCTGAGATCTTGTATATCTGATCCAGGTTTGATGTCTGAAGATTGGGCCATTAAAGAAATTCTAACAAACTTTGATGAATTATCCGTTTTTGGAGGAGCAATATATGTTGACGGTCGAATAGAGGCGTTCACGATAGCTGAACGACTCAACAGCAATACTGCTGTGATCCATTTTGAGAAAGCTAACCACAACATCCGTGGATTATACCAACTGATTAATCAATGGTTCTGCAAACACGGTCTGCAAGATTATGATTATGTGAATAGAGAACAAGATTTAGGCATTCAAGGTTTGCGCAGAGCCAAACAAGAATATTCTCCGCATCATATGGTGGAAAAATACACGATCAAAATAAGTTAGACAATCAACCTCTTTTTCATCAAATTTATTGATAAGATTGTGAGTGGTACTCCAACCACGATTAACCATAGTAGACTCAAGGAAATGCTAGAGTATGCTATACCTGTAGCCAACCACCTAGAGATGTTAACAGCATGAGCTAGGGGGAATATTAACAACGAAATCGTTTGGATCTGTTCGGGTAAAATGGACATTGGGAAGAAAGTACCACTGAACAAATACATGGGAGTTATTAAAAGAAAAATTGGATAATTAAAGAACTCAATTTTTGGTACTAAACTTGTAAAACACATTCCAATAGATGCAAATACTAAACCCACCAGAAAAGATAGCGGAATTAACAATAATGACTCAGGAAGTCTAACGAGCTGTAATGAAGATATAACTAATAATATTATTGAAGCATTTATCATGCTCTTAGTAGCAGCCCAAAGAATCTCTCCAAAGATAACCTCCTCGATATTCAGAGGAGTATTGATGATTGCATCAAAAGTTTTTTGATAATACATTCGAACAAAAGATGCGAAAGTAGATTCGAAAAAAGCTGAATTCATCATAGATATACAAATTAGAGCAGGTGCTATGAACTCAACATAGGGTAATCCATCTATTTCTCTAACAAAAAAACCTAGTCCATAACCTATACCAAAAAGATAGAGAATAGGTTCAAGAAGTTGCGGAATGAAATTGATCTTTATCGTCTTCATAAATACGTCTTTGTTTCTCAACCATACCTTGAAGGTTCTCGAAGATATCTTTGGAATGGAAAAGATTCTTAGTATATTCAGATTAATCCCTCAAGGCTTTCTTTGTAAGCTTTAGGAAAACATCTTCCAGAGATGCTTGTCTTACAGTAACCTTATCGAAGTCACATCTTTTCATTAGTTTAGATGTCAATTCTTCAGGTTCGGCTGCAAATACGTGCACCCTATTCGCGAATTCCTCATATTTGTCTCCATCTTCTGTGAGACACTTCATCACTGCTGGAGTATTATCGACTTCCACAACATGTGAACCTACATGCTTTTGAATAAGTTCCTGAGGGCTTCCCTCTTCGATTATCTTACCAAGATCCATAATCACCAATCTATCGCACAGTTGTGATGCTTCTTCCATGTAATGTGTCGTAAGGACGACTGTTACACCTTCTTTCTTCAGGCTGAGGATCTTGTCCCAAATCATATGTCTAGCTTGTGGGTCTAATCCTGTTGTAGGCTCATCCAGAATCAGAATTCTCGGTTTATTTATCAGAGCACGTGCCAATATCAGTCTTCTTTTCATTCCTCCTGATAGTTTATCGATCATCGTATCTTTTTTTTCATTTAGTTGAAGGAAATCTAACTGTTCCAATGATCTTCGTTCAGCCTCTTCTTTGGATATATTGTAATATCTAGCATAAACAAGGAGATTTTTTAAAACAGAGAAATCAGGATCGAGATTATTCTCTTGAGGAACAATTCCTAGGATGTCTTTTACGGATCGAGAATCTTTCTCTACATCTATCCCGTTAACCATTAAACTTCCTGAAGTCTTAGGTGATACACATTGTATCATCTTCATAGTAGTGGTTTTTCCAGCACCATTTGGACCCAAGAATCCAAAAATCTCATTCCGATTAATTTGAAAATTGATATGGTCTACTGCTAAAATGTCGTCAAATTTTTTGGTCAGATCTTCAGCAGAAATTGCACTAGACATGTTCGATATTAAGGATTTTTTCATTTAAAGGGATTCTCAAAGTTCAATAATCACCTAGTATTTTTGTTTATTTCATACAACTTGAACGGTTTTTGAAATTTTTCTACGATATTTGTAACAGGAAATCGTTATATTGTATGGAAATATGGCAATAAAACATCAGAAAGAATTTATAATTAATTACGGGATGTTCAGGTTTGCGAGGTAAAAGGTTCTATAGATGTACAGTATGTAACGACATCCACTACGGTAACATCGCACCGGAAATATGTCCTACATGTAGCTCAAAGAATGCTTATGTTCATATTGCTGAAAGAGAAGCAGGCATAGTGCTAAAATTTGTTAAGATAGAAAAAGGAAAAATATTTACTGAAAATGAAGTTCTAAAGACATTTGAGGATTTCACAAAGTCAAAAGATTTCACTTTAAATCCAGATAAAGAACGTATCGAGTTAATCGTTCAAGGTGTTCTTGAACATGAAGAGCAATACGGCCTCAAATACTGCCCTTGTAGAATGACAAGCGGGAATTTTGATGAAGATCTAAGCTTAATATGTCCCTGCAACTTTAAAATTCAAAACAACTGGAAAGAAATAGGAGAGTGCTGGTGCAGCCTTTTCATAAAACGGAAGGAACAATGATGGCAGAAAAAAAACAAATTATTATGTTCTGGGGAAGAAGATGTCCACACTGTCGAGCAATGGAACCCATTGTACAAAAACTCGAGGAAGAAGAAGGAATAAAATTTGAAAGACTTGAAGTTTGGGAGAATAAGGAAAACGCTGATAAAATGCGAGCCTTATCGGATATAATCAAACCTGCATGTGGTGGTTATCTAGGAACTCCCGCCTTCTACGATCCTAACAGAAATTCTGCTCTCTGTGGAGAGAAACCTTACGAAACTCTCAGAGATTGGGCCCTAGCAAAAATAGATGAATAAATTATTGTTAATAGCGTCTATGCAATACCATTTCTAATTCTTGCGTATACGCGAAGTAATTCTTTTCTTGAAGATAAGCGATAGTCCCAACCCCAACAACAGAAATGCGACACTTATCGCCATTGATTCCTCCCCCCATAACTGGGCAGCAAATTGGGAGGGAGTAGCTAATAGATGAATAAACTCATGAAGATTAAAATTAAGTTCTTCATCTACTAATTGAACTGTAATAGTGTCCGGTATTTGTGATAGGCCACGTACAATTAGTAGTGAGGATAAGGCCATGCATATTAGGAGAAGGCCGAATAGCGTAGCCCAGAAACTTCTCTTTTCGAAAACCTCAATATTGCTCAAAGAATAACACCTCGTCTTTAGAATGTTTGCTAATTGGATTCAACCTATAGTAATTTCAGGTCATTAATACTTAGATGTTGAATTTGTAAACACTTGTAACAGCGCTACTAAGTACGCATTCAGAAATGAACTGGTACTTTTTATCTATCTATTTTTTCTTTTTCTTCGGTTTCTTAACTTGTCTTTGTTTACCCATAATTGTCACCTCATAATTTAGACTATTGATATCCAATCGTTTATTATTCTTCTTGTGTTTCTTTATATGTTTTAATATCATATCTGCTTGTTTTTCGGGTCCTAAAATGGTATAAAATGTGCGCTTCAATAAATTCCTCTATTACATCTTTCCAAAAAAATGCGACAACTAGAGTAAAACCGTATATTACCGCTTGTTCAATCCTAAATCAAATATTCTGATTAGACAAAGCCATTCAAAAATAAATTATGAAAATCAAACTTATTAACTGTTTAATCTTTTTACCAATCTCAGAGCTTGCTAGCAATATCATAAATAGATCATATTTAGATGCTATAATCTGCCTTTAGGAAAAAGTAGAAAGGTTGTTAGCATATTGGATTGGACATATCTCATCCCAATAGGAATATTTGTGATATTTATAGTAGCGTTGATCGGCTATTTTGTTTCTATTTACAATAGATTCTTCAGTCTCAAGAATTCCGCAGAAGCAACATTAGGACAAGTC
>JBAUBP010000232.1:0-1504 GCA_049676905.1 Bathyarchaeia archaeon | reverse complement strand
TGTAGATGTCGTAGCGCGTGCGCCTCTGCAATGCGAGAACCCTGTCATATAGGTGGCAGGGGTAGCTTTTCAGTCTTTTCGGGGGGCCTACCGAAGTCCACGTCCCTGTCGGCGTTTAGGGACTCGGTGTACTTGACCTCACCCCGTATTCTGCAGCCGCGTTCGACGTCGACTCTGGCGGCGTAGACGTTGTCGGACCTGCACCCGCGCCTGAGCTCCACGACCTCGGCGTAGATGTCCTCGACCCTCGCCCTGTTCTTCACGGTCACCCTCTTCGCTATGAGGGGGCCCTCGACCTCTCCCCGCCTGCCTATCTCTATGTAGTCGGCGGTCGCGCCCTTCTGTGTCAGCAGGGTGTTGGTCCTTATCTCGTCTGAGGCTTCCACCTTGTAAGCCTCGACCTTCCCTCCGACGTTCACCCTCCTTGATTTGAGCGTCCCTTCGATGGATGCCTTCCCGCCGACGTCGAGCTCATCTGAGAGCTCCAGGTCGCCTTCGACCCTCAGAGTCCCTCCGACGTCGATAAGCCTACCTGAGGCGTTCCCGTAGATCTTGACGGTGCCGCCTACATCTATCTTCTCAAATGTGAGGTCCCCGTCGCTGCTGAATGAGCCGCCCGCGTCGACGTCTCCGCCTTTCCCACCAGAGATCTTGGCGCTCCCGCCTGCGTTTATGTTTCTGAAGACGAGGTGCCTCGATGCCTTGAAGGAGCCGCCGACGTCGATCTTGCCTGTTGACTCTCCTCCCTCAAGCTTCACAGACCCGCCTACGTCGATGTCTCCGACCAAGACCTCGGAGTTGATCTTCACGGTGCCGCCTACCTCGATGCTGTCGACCTCGACGGGGCCGTCTCCTGTGTATGAACCGCCGACGTCGATGACTCTACTCTTGGTCCTCCCTCGGATGTGAGCAGATCCGCCGACGTCTATGACGCCTATCTCCGCGTCTTTGTCGACCACAAGGGAGCCGCCGACGCCGATCTTTTCCGCCTTGGAGTTGCCCCGGACCCTCATGGATCCTCCTACGCTTGCGTCTGTGATGTCCAGGTCCCCGTCGACTTCGACCTGCTTGTCCACCTCCATCCGCTTCGCCGTCAGGCTGCCCTCCACGAAGAGCCTGCCGCTCCGGATCTTGATGGAGTTCTCGACGTTTAGGTCGCCTTTCACGACGATGTCGCCGTTGCGCCCGGTGAGTTCGGATGTTGTGAGGCTGGACTCGAAGAGGCAGTCATCCTTGCACTCCGTGGCTCCCGAGACATGGATGATTCCTCCTAGCTGCGCTGCGCTCACAGCCCCCTTGTCCATGACGAGGTTGCCCTCGATGCTGTCGAGTTCCATCCTGCCTCTGCGGGGTATCACGACATCTTCGGTCAATTACTTCACTGAGTCCATCGTCGTCTCTCGCCTTTTAAAGGTAAGACACGTGGGATACTCACAACTTGTGACTACTGAAGAAGGGCTCAGATCAGCTGGACGGAGGACGCCTTGAACGTGAGGTATATCTC
>JBAUBP010000231.1:0-3803 GCA_049676905.1 Bathyarchaeia archaeon | reverse complement strand
GAGTATTTGTTCATTTCAATATGAGATTTTTAAAGAATACTTACAATATATTCGCTAAATATTAGGTCGGATGTTTATGGAAATGCTAACTGATGAGAAAGTGTTTATTACAAAACTAAGTCGTATTTCGAATTATCAATTTAAAGCAAATTTTGATTCGCCAAAAGATTTCGAAGTATTAATTGACGAGCCTAAACCTATTGGAGAAGGCTCTGCACCTAACGCGTCTCGATTTTTAGCGGTAGCTGTTGGGAATTGTCTTAGCGCCAGTTTATCATTTTGTTTTGAGAAGGCAAAAATTGACTTGGGAGCTTTCAATACCATTGTTGAAACTGTTATGCGTAAAAACGAGAAAGGTAAATGGAGAATTGCCTCAATTAAGGTAAAACTGAAACCTCAAATTGGACAGAGCGATATTGCAAAATCAAAGAGATGTTTAGATCTCTTTGAAGATTTCTGTATTGTCACACAGAGTGTAAGAAATGGCATAAATGTGGATGTAAACATAGATCTAGATAGGTCAGAATAAAATAAAAAAATGAATTAGTTCTTTACGATAGTGCATTAGTGCCTTTTATTGTAATTAATTTTTCATATTCGATTTTATCCATGTGTATTGCGTGTTTATCTTCGGGGAATTGTTTTTCTCGTATATCTTTTCTATAATTGGTTAGCGCCTTCAACATAGATTCGTTTAAATCTGCATATTTTTTAGCGAAACTTGGTTTCAATCCAAGTGACATGCCTAGGACATCTGCTATATTGAGACCTATTCCATCAGTGTATGGTCCTGATCCCCACCCGAAGACTGGGATTGATAATTTGTCAGTGACAATTTGAGCGATTTCTGTCGTTGCAAATTCTATAACTAATGAAAATGCGCCGCTTTTTTCTATAGAAATTGCATCATCTAGTATTTTCATTGCATTTTCCGCTTTCTTCCCTTGAACTTTATAACCACCTGAGAGTGATGCTGATTGCGGAGTCAATCCTATGTGGCCGCATACGGGTATTCCCGCTTCACTAATAGTTTGAACCCTGTCACAGACTTCTTTTCCACCTTCAAGTTTTATGGCGTCGACACCTGATTCCTTCATGAAGCGGCCTGCGTTTTTTAGCGCATCATCGACATTCTGATATGACATGAATGGCATATCGCCCATTACAAGAGATCTCTCTGTAGCTCTCACAACGGCTTTGCAGAATATTATCATTTCATCCATTGTGACGGGCACAGTATTATTGTAGCCTAATGCGGTCATGCCGACGCTTCCATCTCCAACCAGGATCATGTCTACTCCAGCTTTGTCGGCAAAATACGCAGTTGGATAATCGTAGAGGCTTAATGCAACTATTTTCTCTCTATTCTTTTTCATACTCATTAAATCACGAATTGTAACTTTTTTTACAGCCATTCAGTTCACATCCTTTAAATTAATTCAAATCTGCAAATATAAGATGTAATGGAAAGCATTACAAAATTTACTAAATTAAGTTAACTAAATTAAAAGCGCTGTTTCTATTTTCTTTTTTTCTTGATAACTTTCTTTGCAGCTTTGATAATGTCAGTGATATTCATATTATATTCTGTTGCTAACTCTTCCATATTACCGGTCTGACCGAAAACATCTCTAACACCTATTCTTTGAATGGGAATTGGATAGTTCTCTGATAATATTTCTGTTATACTTCCACCTAATCCTCCGATTACGCTGCTATCTTCAACAGTTACAATTGCTCCAGTTTCTCGAGCTGAATTCTTTATTGTTTCTGTGTCAAGTGGTTTGATTGTATGAAAATTGAGAACTTGAACATCTATTTTTTCTCTTTCAAGAATTTTTGCCGCTTGTAATACTTTTGACATCAAGATTCCTGTTACTGCAATAGTTACATCTTTTCCTTCTTTCAATAATGTAGCTTTTCCAATTTCAAAAGGATAGTCATCATTATAGATGATTGGAGTTTCTGGTTCAGCCAGTCTGATAGCTACTGGTCCGTCAAAGTATGCTGCGGCCTTTGATGCTTTTTTCGCTTCCACAGCATCTGAAGGTGAAAGTAACACTAGATTAGGTAATGCTCGTAATGCAGCTATTTCTTCAATTACTTGATGTGAAGCTCCCATGAAATCCCAGAACATACCAGTATTACATAGAATAATATTGACATTGTATTTGTCGAAAGCTATCTGTCTAATTTGATTATATGCTCGCCCAATGGCAAATATGCTGTGGCAATGTGTGAACGGGATCTTGCCTCCTTCTGCAAGTCCTGCAGCCACAGTCATTAGGTTAGCTTCAGCGATTCCCATGTTGATTAATCGGTCAGGATATTTATTCCTGTAATATGTTCCTGCTTGTCCTTGTGCAAAGTCTGCATACAAGATTAGAACATCAGGGTTTTCATCCCCTAATTCTACTAGCGCTTCATTATGTCCAGAATACATAGTTTTAGATTCATTGAAAGATTCTCTGAGAAATTCTGACATATTATGATCCACTCAATGAAATTCTATGTCAAGGCGTTCATTGCTTCGTTATACATCTCGTTAGTCAAAAGTGAGAAATGTACTCTATTTTCAAAACTTGGAACGCCTTTTCCCTTAACAGTATTGGCTATAATTATACTAGGTTTGTCTGTTATTTTCTTAGCTTCTTCAAGTCCATCTAGAATCTGATCAAGATCATGGCCGTCTACTTCTATGACGTTCCATAGAAAGCTTCTCCATTTTTCAGATAGAGGTTCTATCTCCATTATGCTATCTACAGCACCAGTGGACTGGTATCTGTTTCTGTCTATAATGGTGGTGATATTACTAAGTTTGTGATGTCCTGCTGAAAGAGCGGCTTCCCATATTTGCCCACCATCACATTCGCCATCCCCAATTATACAATAGACCCTATTTCGTGGAACGGTAGTACCATCTGAGGTTTTTCGACTAAATAGTTTCGCGGCAATAGCTTCTCCAACGGCGAATGATAGACCTGTCCCAAGAGAGCCTCCAGAGTAATCAACTCCAGGAACTGTTCTTTGACTATGAGCTTGTAACATTCCACCAAATTTTCCATATGTGGAGAAATATTTTTTTGGAAAATATCCTGCTTCACTTAATGCTGCATAATGCATCTCACAGCAATGGGCTTTAGATAAAATTAGGCGATCTCTTTCTAGCCAGCCTGGTTTTTTAGGATCGATCCGCATATGATGGAAAAGAAGTGCTGTAAATATTTCAGCTTCTGAAAAAGATCCTCCAATCCAACCTTTTCCAGCATAGCGAATCATTTCAATAGTGTGTTTTCGAAGGAATTTGGCTTTTCCTTCTAATTCTTTTATTAGCTCAGGGTCATGACTCACCTTTATCACTTCGGTAATTTGCGTTTCAAAATTTGTAGGACTTATTATCAACTGCCTATTGGCAGTTTAATCTGTATTCATCCTGCGATTTTATCTGGTTCCTTCTCAACCTTGCTTTCCCTAATTTCTGCTAGAAAAAGTTCAAGAGTCGTATAAACTATGGCTCTATCTAAATGTCCTCCAAGTATACTTCCGTCATGTGCTCCAAGAGTAATATGAATATGTGAAATTAATTTGTCACCCGCGGGTAGAATATTTCCTTCCAAAGTCAATACTTCGAAAGGCCCGGTTTCCTTTACTACTGTTATTTTGTCTTTGTCAAAAGGAAGTTCAGAATTTTTCTTAACACCGAAAAAAGTTGCGTTAAAAACGCTGCCGATTGCCGATAAAATGACAGTTTTTTTTAAGCCATTTTGATTCATTACTTCTTCTATCTTTTCTCGTATCTCATC
>JBAUBP010000230.1:0-4839 GCA_049676905.1 Bathyarchaeia archaeon | reverse complement strand
AATTTAAGCTCTGCGAATCTAGAAGTTCGGCCGCCAATTATGATTCTAAGATCTTTTCCTATTCTGCTGCGTTGTGCATCATCAATTTTGACACCTAGTTTTGATGATATTGATATGAACGCCTCTTTTAGGGGGACCATTGAATTAACTATTGTACCATCTAAATCGAGTAATATCCCAATCTTGTCGTGGTGTTCGGCACTGTGCATTTTTTGCATCATACTCGATTTATGATAGATTCTTCTTAGACTATATGGGCATGATAATGATGTAAATGCATATGTAATGGTTGCTCCTTTTTCGAAATCTATAGCATAGAATGTTGGTGCTATCTATCAACTTATTTATGTGTCATATTGAATACAATTATGAAAGTTGTATTCTAGATTTTCTCTTGTTGGCAGGACAAGTTAAACTGTTATGTGTTAAACTCTAACGATTTATTAATTCCTAATCTGTAATTTATTTATTAATTCATTTATCCAAATATCATAATTCCAAGAATTTTTTGGATATTTATCACAATGTGATGAAACGGATTTTATTTTAATCATTAATTTTAAAAATTTGCTGAAAAGAGATCTTCTCTTTGATAAGTCATATAGTATTTTTATTTTATCTGGGTTAGATAGTTCTTTAATAAAATTACTGGATTTGTAATATTTTTTTATTCCTAAAGTTTTAAAGAAATGCTCTGTTTCTGCTTGATCAAGTGTTTGAATAAAATCTTTCATGATTTTATTTGTAGTGTAGCGTTTACCTAATTTTGCCATATATTCATAATTAAACTTCCAAAGATCATTACGTGAGAATTTATTTTGTTCTAGACAAACTATTGCTACTTCTGAAGCAATTTTCGCTGATAACATGGCCGGACCAATTCCATACCCGTTTAAAGGATTAGTTTGAAATGCCGAATCGCCTATCGAAATAAATCCATTTGAGACTGCATTCAATAATGGATGTCGAAGTGGAACAAGACCTATTTCTGATCCGAGGCAGTTGGACTTTTTTAGATTTGTATTTTCTTTTACAAATAAACTAAATTTCTTCTTCAGAAAATTGGAATCTACATTTCGACTCAATGGAATTAAGATTCCTGTATTCACTAAATTGTCTCTTTTAGGAATTATCCAACAATATCCGCCACGAGATATATGCCAATTATAATGAATTGCACAAAAATTATCAAATTTCTCATCCAATTGACGATATTCTCGATATCCTATTCCAATATCAAAAGTGTCGATAGCTTCAGATATGCGCGAAGTTGAAGGGAGGCTAGTTCTTACTGACGCCACAATTCCTGTAGCGTCAAATGTTATTGGAGCTTTGAAATCTGTTTTATCATCTTTTTGTTTAGTAGTGATACCTAAAACATTTCCATTTGACAATAATGCACTTGTGACTAATCTCTTGGAAAATAATTGAGCGCCTTGATCTTGAGCTTCTTTGAGTAAGCGTTGACCAAAAAAATATCTATTTACTGTTAATCCTTTGCCCATTATGGAAAAAATACGAGTTTCTGAATTTATAAAAAATCTGATTTCTTCTACTTCTCTTTCAATTTCTTTTTTTGTTGGAGGAAGTATTTTTGACTCATAAAAATCGTGAAGTGCGACACCATCACCACAGACCTTTAAACCTATTTTAGATTCAGGCAGAACATCTATTAATGCAACTCTGTATCCATTTTTGGCAATGAACTTTGCCGCTGAACATCCAGCAATTCCTGCTCCAGCGATTATGACGTCAAAATTATGACTACTCAAAGTCAACCAATAACTGCATATCTTAATGTATTCGTAAGAAAAAGATATGGTTGAAATGTTCTAAGCTTCTTACTGTTCATGCATAAATTGAGTAGGCAGCGATTTTATCTGGAATACGATATAATCTCAAACTGCCCAAAGATAATGCAGTTTTGAATATTGTATCAAGGCTTGGCTGATGGAATGCCCATTTTCTAATGGCGAACATACGCAGGATTTTAGCTCCAAAAATTAGTGCATCAATATCGGCAACATCATTTAATTCCTTAGCCTTATTAAGAGGTTCAAAACCTTTTAGAAAAATTAAATCCGCTAACTGTAAAGCTTCATCGATTGAACCTTGACGTTTTAACAATTCCATAAGTTTTGTCTTTCCGATATTTAGATCTGAAAGATTTATTTTGCCCCTATCTAGCGCAAGTAGAGGTACACTATTGAATATTCCTAGGTTCAAGTCTTCTTCAAGATCTGCAATATCATCGTAAAGATTACATCCTTTAAAGAAATAGTCCGCAGCTTCACGTATCAAAAGAATGTTCTGTAAAACATTCTCATCAAGTTGACCTAATGCTTTTTCAAGAAAACAAAAGTCTATATCTACCCATATCTTTCCTACGCTTTTTTCATTTACTTTCTTAATGTATTCATGAATTGTTGGAAGATTTCTTGTCTTATTTGATTTTTCATCCATTGATCGTATTTGTCCCTCAATATAATCTGCAAAGTCTTTTCGATATATTCGTAATGATTCGGAATCATCATTTAGATCTTTTTTAACAGCTTCAAATGTCCATCTTGCCATATTCATACAAGAGTTTTCTGCTTTACCTATGAAGTCTGAATTGTTTTCAATGTAATACTCGTCGTTAGTGAATGCTTTCAAGTGCTTATGTTGAGATTTTACTGCATCTTTTTTGTCCACTAGTTTGTCATGAATATTATCTAGAATTTTTATGCTTGAGATGGCTGATGTTTTAGCAATCATTGAAGATAGGATGTCTTTGTTTTGTGCAGAGTTTGAAAGTATTGGTAGAGAGGTTAGCGCTGCTAAGTATGCGCCATAATTGTAGTGTTTATTTTTTAGTAGTTTGCTTGATAACAGATCTTTTGAAGTAAGATATTTTGTTCCACAAAGTCTTGTTTCGAGCTGACTTTCGAAGTAAGATGTTGTATGTTTGATTAGGTTTATACTTTTAGGAAATTTTGTTGATTTCAGATTATTCATGCATACGAGAAGAGAGGTACCTAATATTTTGTAAAATGTGTTTGTTCCTTCAGAGTTATAATTATTGATTGGGGTTATATTTTTTATTTCCTGATTGGAATTGAAGTGAAAAGGATTGAACATATTATCTGCAATAACTTCTATGTCACACCTATGTTATATATATGTATCGAAATGTGACACATATTATTTCAAAAAAATAAACAATTTCCTCTATTATTTTTAACATAAATTATTTTTTTTATTTAATGATTCTAGTTTGTTTTTACATTTAATTTTTATGATTTATCGTATTATTTTATTTGAGTTATTGAATTATTTTAATAACATGAAAAAGTAAAACCATAAAGGTCACAATTGACACATACAACTTTTTAGATACGGTTGCAAAAATTAGATTGTAATTATGGTAAAAAAAAGTAAAAATAGTCAGAATAAAACAATTATTAAAATAAAATTATGAAAACAGGAAATAATGAAATAATAAAAGTGAATAAATATTGACCCATAAAAATAATAAAAAATCAATGGGTATAATAATTTATTAATTTTGGGATTTTTATTGAAAAGACTTGTAGGGATCGTAGGAAAGCCAAATGTTGGAAAGTCAACTTTCTTCTCAGCAGCCACAATGATAAGTGTACCAGTGGCAGCTTACCCATTCACTACTATCAAACCTAATCATGGGGTTGGCTATGTTAGAGTTAGATGTATATGCAAAGAAATAGGAGTTAAAGATGACCCAGTAAATTCAACTTGCATTAATGGAATAAGGATGATTCCTATTGAACTGATAGATTGTGCTGGTTTAGTTCCTGACGCTTGGAAAGGAAAAGGTCTGGGCAATAAGTTTCTTGATGAAATAATGACTGCAGATGCGCTGATTCATGTTGTTGATGCATCAGGAGCTACTGATATTGAAGGAAAGATATGTCCGGCTGGAACCCATGATCCAATGAAAGACACACAATTCCTTGACCGAGAACTAGATATGTGGATGTTAAGAATTTTAAAACGTGATTGGGAAAAAATTTTACGAAAAGGAAAACTCGGTATTGATGAACTTATCGATAGTGTTGCGGATAGACTTAGTGGACTGGCAATAAGAAGATCATCGATAGAAAATGAAGTAAGAAAATTAAGGCTTACACCTGAAAACATTAGTTCTTGGTCTGAAGAAGACTTGATCACATTAATACATAATATTAGAATGTCTTCAAAACCTATGATAATAGCAGCTAACAAAATTGATGTTTCTGGAAGCATGGACAATATATCTCGAATTGAAAAATCAGGATATGTCACTATTCCTTGTTCTGCAGAAGCAGAGTTAGCTTTGAGACGATCACGTCAAAAGAATTTGACTAATTACGAACCTGGAAATGATAAATTCAACATATTAGATAAAGAAAAATTGAATCCTGAGCAATTACAAGGATTACAAAAAATATCAGATGAAATCTTATCGAAAATAGAATCTACTGGAATTCAGGATACAATAAATTTTGCATTCTTTAAACTACTTAACATGATAACCGTATATCCAGTTGAGAATGTTGATAATTTTTCAGACCATAAAGGTAGAGTGCTGCCCGATGCTTACCTTGTTCCATATGGTGCCACTGTCAAAGATCTTGCGAGCATGATACATACAGAACTTGGTAAAGGATTTCTTTATGCAACGGATGCCAGAACAAAAATGAGAGTAGGAGAAGACTATAAGTTGAAAGATAATGATGTAATTTCAATAACAAGTACATCTAAGAGAGGATAAAACAATCAAAAAATAAATTACTCTATGAAATATTTCAAGGCATTTTTAGTCAAATCTCTAAAATACTG
>JBAUBP010000229.1:0-1574 GCA_049676905.1 Bathyarchaeia archaeon | reverse complement strand
GATTACTCAAATCAAGAAAATTGATATAACATATACAACAATGAACGGGCCAAAAGAGCTTAGAGAGTGGTCATCAACAGACAGGTTGCCTGGGGGATTCGCTGAATGGTTGAAAGATATTGTTACAGAACAAGAGGCTAAGAAAGGCTTTCGGAAAATTGCAGAGGAACTTGGTGTTGCCCCGTCAATTCTCAGCCGATGGATAGCTGGTATGGGTCCACTGAGTCAAAATGATATTCGAATGCTTGCATCCAAACTAGGTCCAGTTGTTTATACTTTTCTTGGTATTCCGCGTCCAGATGACACTGAATGATCCCAATAAGAAATATCACTCGCTTGTCCATCTCGAGAAGTTCTCCATCAGGGTATAGTTAGTACCCACGCTATTGGCGATGAACGCCTCCGCCATCTCACGAGTAATATGGTGTGTAGCAACCCATCAAAACAGCGAATGCAATTGGAGTCCCTTTTCCCAGTTTCTCACCTTGCATGCGGGTATGGTAGCCCCAAGTCTTACGCAAGCTATGGGTGCAGTAGTTAACACATAGTCCAACTTCATGGCAAATCGAAGTGATGATTTTACAGGCCTGTCCAGGCTTGATGGGGAAAACATAAGTGTTATCCGGATTGAGAGGTGATTGGACAGCTGGTTGATCTTTTTCATGCAGGGGTAGTTAACAGCCAATTACATATGACACCTCCTCCTGTCTATGGTACATATACATCTTATTCTTCACGAGCCGTAAATGCCTCTCAAGGAAATATATAGTACCTCACAGATTACGTGCCTTTGAATGCTTTTGACGCCTTTTTCAAGCAAAATAAGTTCCTGCGTACCTTCTTCGAGCACAGGCGCAATTAGCTTTCCCCCGATACTCAGCTGCTCTATCAGAGGAGAGGGTATGTCGATGCACGCAGCTGTGACAGCTATACTATCGTAGGGGCTCATCTCTGGATAACCAAGACCTCCATCCCCTTTCACAAGGACAACATCATTGTATCCTGCATTCTTAAGATTTCTTTTTGCGAACTCAAAAGTAAGCGGATCTATTTCAATGGAGACAACCAGACCTTCTTGTCCGACGATTTCTCTTGCAATGGCTGTTCCATAACCAGAACCCAAACCAACCTCGAGAAATCTATGGTCTTTATCTAAACCCAGAGGCTCATAGAATAAGGGATAGCTATGAGGGCAAGAGATGGTGGCCTGCTCCCCAGGAAGGGGTATGGGAACTTCAAGATAGGCATAATCCTTGAATTTGTGTGGGATGAAGTCTTCCCTAGGAACCTTCAGCAAAGCCTCCTTGATGCGATCGGATTTTAGGTACCCACGCCTGACGAGCCACCTCGCTTTTGCAACTCTTTCCCTTTTAAATTCTTCTTTGCTTTTCGTGGGCTCTTTAGGGGGTGGAACTGTCCAGCCATGCATTTTTGTGAGGTCTCGTGCTTATCTGTGTCTATTTGTGGCTATTAGAAGGTTTGACGGTGCTAGCAATGTTGCTATGGGTAAATTGTCACATGACTTCTTCTGGTTGGTTATGTAAGAACTAAACTTTGATAACTCAGTGTGAGGA
>JBAUBP010000228.1:0-1723 GCA_049676905.1 Bathyarchaeia archaeon | reverse complement strand
GTCTTCGATAACCAGTTCATTATAATTGTTCTTCTGGAGCTCTTTGAGAAGTTGAGAAAGCTCTGATACAATTTCCCCTTTCCGAAGTCGGCGATATCTATCTGCAGCCTTCTTAGGATCCTTTGAGAAAAATTTTCTTTCGATAATGCCTCCTTTAGAGTTAAGCGCAAATATTCCAACAGTCGTAATTACCAACGTAGATTTCAATTAATCAGCTCCATGTCTCTATCTATACATAGGATGTAATTGAAAGATAATTTTAGCAGAATCAATAAACCTTTTCTGTTGAGTCTCTCACAATCATTTAATCAAAAAAAGAGCAGTAAGCTCTCTAATATTTTAAAGAGGATCATTGATTGAATTCAGTTAAAATCAATATGTCAAGTCAAATAGGTAAATTGGAACTTAGAAATCCATTCATCTTGGCTTCAGGCACTCTAGGAATCTCTGGAACTATGTTAAAGTACATCGCACAAGAGGGAGCAGGGGCTGTCGTAACTAAATCTTTTGGCCTAAAACCAAGAGAAGGGTATCCAGGGCCTGTAATGACTGAGGTTACCGGCGGGTTCCTGAATTCTATGGGGCTGCCAAATCCAGGAGCTGAAGCTATGAAAAATGAAATCCAAGAAGCCAAGAAAAGTGGAATACCTATCATCGCAAGCATTTTCGGTTTTAATGAGGACGAATACGCACAGGCTGCTTCATTCGCTGACAACGCTAACGTAGACGCATTGGAGTTGAATGTCTCATGTCCACATGTAGAACAGGTTGGGGTCGAGATCGGTTTAGATCCTGAGTTGTTGAAAAAAGTAACAAGAGCTGCGAAAAAAAACTTTCAGGGCCCAATTATAGTCAAATTATCCCCCAACGCTTCAGATATAGTTGAGATAGCAGAGGCGGCGGCCAATGCAGGCGCTAACGCCCTTACAGTTACTAACACAATGAAGGCTATGGCTATCGATATTGAAACAAGGAGACCAATACTTGGAGGCAAGTTCGGAGGATTATCAGGACCTGCCCTAAAACCAATCGCGTTAAGATGCGTTTACCAAATTTATGAAAAAATTGCCTTGCCGATAATTGGCTGTGGAGGAATAACATGTTGCCGAGATGTTATCGAATTTCTTCTGGCAGGCGCTTCAGCCGTACAGATTGGTACTGCAATAGCCTATAATGATATTGAAATATTCAAAGAATTAGCCAAGGACCTAATACGTTACATGTCCAAACATAATAACCAGAAACTAGAAGAGATAATTGGAACTGCTCATGTATAAAAAATGACTTAATCGTTCTTACAACATTGTCGAATATTAAACAACAATTATAGAATGGTCGAGTAACAAAATATTACAAATCCGAATGGCTTATATCAAATATTATTTCAAACTAAGCCAAAATCAAATTTTAAGTTGGTAGCCTTTAACTTGCTCAAAACCCAGTCTATGACCAAAGCAAGAGCCTACTTTCACGAAAAGTATGCAGACCAAGTATTAATTACAATCATCGAGGCTGGGATATTACATCTAACAAATTCAATGGAGACCTTTAGGAGTTTTGAACCTCAAGTAAGGTCGGTTGAACCATCAGATAAGCTATTTAGAGTCACCTCGATAATCTCACGGCTTTCAGAATTTTTATCGCATCTCAATCTACATGACTTTGCCTCTCCAACCTCTGTAATCAAGGTATTGAGAGAGGAAGAGATTACCAACATTGACAG
>JBAUBP010000227.1:0-4256 GCA_049676905.1 Bathyarchaeia archaeon | reverse complement strand
CTATTATACTCTGTTACCACATTCTGGACAATATTTCATTTTTGAACTTACTGTTTGGCTGCATTTTCTACATCGTGGTTGCATCATCTGAGAGAGTAAGTCGCCCATTACGTTACCAGTTGATTTTGTGTCTTGACCTGCTAAACCTTGGAAAAGCATTCCTGTAACATCGTTTAGTACGTTGTCGTCTCCGTCATTATCTATTAGATCAGCGATTCCTCTTGATCCTACGCCTCGTTTTTTTGATAATGCACCTAGGATGACTGGTGCCATCATTACTATCATTTTCATTGCGGTGCCTTTGTCTATGCCAAATTTGTTTGACATTTCATTTGAAGCTTGTACTCCTGATTCTCCCAGTAGTCCACCTAGACGAGGATCAGGACTTTTTTCTTTAGCTCTGGTTTGAAATTCCTTATCGATGTGAGTTAGAACGTCTTGGCTACCATACTTGTTTAAGATGTGATTTGCTCGATCTGCACGGGCTTGTTTGTCTTCTCCACCGTGCTGGTTCATTTGACGTTTCAATCCTCCGAGTATCATCGGAGCGACTATTGGTATCATTTTAAGTGCCATATCTTCTTTGACACCGAGATTCGAAGAAAGTTGTTTACTGACATCCATTCCATAATCTTTTAGGAATTCATCCATGAAAGCTGCCATAATTTTAATCTCCTAATTTGTCATAATACAGAATATTCTACGATACTTATGAATATCTCATTTTGTAGATCGAGCCATTAACGATCTAGTGTGCGCTTTTTTTTATCTTATAATAGATGTTAAGCAATATTGAATTGGTGATTCTTAATTGAAATTTTGGAGATTCACTATTGAAACTTTAGGATTTCTACTCATTTTGATCTTTGTTGTAATATTATTTTCATATGTTATTTACACAATCAACTGGCAATTTTCACTGATTATCGCATTTTTTTCTGGAATATTTGGAGGCTTTCTTATACCATTTGGTTTTTGGGGAGCTGATTTTGCTTTTGGAATAGCAATAGAACATATAGATCAATCAAAAGAAGGCGGCAAAGTTAAAGGATTAAAGAATATGGTGTATGTGCCTTTCTTGAGAAACTATACACCACTTGAATGGTGGAACATAAGCTGGTTCATAACAGTAGTAGGATTAGTTTTAGCGATCATCTCATCATTCATGTTTGGCTATTCACTCAGTAAAATTCTTTGAACATTATTTGAACTAATTGGCCGTAGAGATATCTTACGATTGAAGACTAAAGTCATCATAACAACATTTTCCCATCTTAACAGTCCACAGTAAATTTATAACAGGCCCTCGGAGAATTGAATTCAGATTTGATGAAGGCGGATCCCATCAGTAAGGAGAGATGAGTAATGACTGCAAGTATTCCCCATTCAAGAATGAGACTACGTAAATTAAGACTCACAAACCCTAAAAGCCTCAATGCATGGATTGCAGTTATTTCATCAGTACTTTTACTGTTAGCTACGGTTTCAACAGCTTTCTGTGTATTTCAGGCTACTTTGGAGTGGTCATCAATCAATAAGTTTTGGTCAAGCTTCAGCGTATCGTATAGAATCAGTTAGAGCTTCTAATATTGCGGTTTCACAAGTGCAGATTGATGTCGCATTGTTTGTTGATTGGGTTTCTGCAATGAGCACGAATAATACTATGCTTGCAAGCTTTTTTGAAGAACGTTTCAGAGAAGAATTTCGCCCAGCTTTTTATATGTGGCTCAATGAGAACCAACACGATGATGGTTATCTAGTCCCTATTGGAACACCATTCGACCTCACTGAGTATCGATTAGAGGCTATGAAAGAATCTGATGATTATCTTAAGAAGGCAGAAGAAGCATTTGCAGAAGGCACAAGGGCTAATACAATTAACGATCAATACATCTCTTCAACTGTCTTGTTCGCTATTGTTCTATTCTTAACTGGCATAGAACCTAGATGGCAGAAGGCCAAGGTCAAAGCCGCAATGGCCATTGCCGCAGCAATCATCTTCACGTATGCTTTCTTCTATATTCTTCAATTGCCTCGACTCTTACAATTATGGTTTTAGTTCAAATAATCTACATTGGAACAGAACAAAAGAAACAATACATAATGTAAAAGTCTGTTGTAGCGCACGCTACTTCATCATTGTGTTCGGCTATACACTCAGTAAAATCTAGTTATTAGTTTAGGATTAGTGTCTGTTATGGATACTCAGTCATAAAAATCAATTAATGTTTATATGTAATGAGAAACCAACCCATTCGGGAAGTGCTATGAACGGAATAAATCTAATGGGTCTAGTAATACAGATAATCATTGGGATCATTATTGTAGCACCGATCCTCTGGCTCGTAGGACGATCAATGGTTGGAAAAGAGAAAGCAAAGTTCACAGACTCTATTTGGATAGTCGCACTAGGAATAATAATCAATGCCATACTTGGAACATGGGTTAATGGATTATTAGGGTTCATTGTTACTCTGATAGTCTGGCTTGCACTGATAAGACACTTCTTTGATACAGGTTGGCTCAAAGCTTTACTCATGGCAATAGTACTCGTTGTAGTTATGGTAATCATCGGACTAATCTTAGCAGCTCTAGGAATAGCAATGCTTGCAGACTTTGGCACAATAACAGGATTAATGGGCTAATCAAGCCCTACCACTTTTTTTATTTCAGGGAATCATAGATGAACTTAAACACGAGCTAAAGAGTGCGCCACCAAAGTAATTCTAACTTTATATTCAGTTAATTCAGACATAATCTTCTATTCCTTTCTCATGATATTTTTTCGAGTAAGAATTGCCTTGACAATCAAATTGTGATCCAACTAATTTTTTGTGAAAGATAGCTAGCGCTCTAAAACAAGTGGAAATAAAAAAGAGAGTGCATTTAGACGTATCTTCTGCAGGTTTGACAGTACCATTTCTGATAATTATTCATGAATGTTAGAGGTGCGTAGCATTTTGGACATACCATTCTACTCGTGGTTACTGGTTGTGGGGGTGGACCTCTTATTACTCTGCCTGCTGGAATTACTGAATATCCTCGACGTTTTCCCAACAGTACAGCTGCAGCCAAAGGAATGATTAGAAATGGAAGGAATATTATAATCATCCAAGCTGGTAAGCCTTCAATTTGCTGATTCAGCGTAATGGTATCACCTGTCATAGTGTTGTTAGCGGGATCATCTCCAGTAATCGTTTGTCCAGGATCTGCAGTCACAGACATATTCCATTGACCAAATCTAGAGGGATCATCCTGAAAAGGCGCGACCATCAATGAAGTATTCCAGTTGAATGTAACTTCTGTTGAGGATCCACTTGCAAGATTAACCGTGGTCCTACCGACTTCAAGTTCCGTATCTTGTGTAGAGTCCAAACGCCCAATTTTTAGAATCACTGGAAAGTTCTCGTTTACCATTCCCAGATTTTCCACTGTTGCATTAACTTGAAAGACATCGCCTTCCGTGAGCATAGTTGCATTTTGGGATATTGCTGTGGTTGCAACTTCTCTTACTGCAATGCCTGGAGGAAGATCTACACGTATGTCGAGAGAGCCTGCCCTGTCATAGATAACGGTTGTAGGGCTTAGACTTTGTACAAAAGTTACTCTCTTCTGTGCTGTTACTGTAAAACTGACAAACCAGGATGTCTCAACGTCTATGCGAGAAATATTCCAGTATAAGGTTCTTACAGATTCATCGAGAGAGGTACTATTGGGTTCTTGAGTCGCATCATTATTGTATATGACAAGATCTGTGGGCAAATTTTCTGTTACCCGGACGTTTTCCGCAGGAGGTGCTTGAAGTAATTGAGAGATCTCTAAAAATAGATCTTCAAGATCGCCGCTGGTTGGAGCGAAGAAGTATAGGCCATTTCCCGATTCTGCCATAGCTTCAAGCAGTGTTGCGTTGACATCATTACCTAGTCCTATCGTATGGATACATGCACCCGTAGCCGCTACACCTTCTGCCAAATCTCTAAAGTCTGACTCCTTGCTTGTGTTTAGTGTTGGTCGACCATCAGTGAAGAATACGATAGCTCGATTTGCCTCTGGCCTTCCTTTATCAATCATTTCTTGAGCAGATTTTTCAAATGCTCCAAACAGATTAGTCAGGCCAATTGGGGCTGGTATAGCATCAATTGCTGCTTTGAGCTCGGGTTTTCCGGTCGCATTATCTGCTAAAGTGAAATTTTTTCTAATAGTGGCTTGTTCACTAAATGTTATGAGTTCGATTCGGTCATTATCTCCTTGAAAAG
>JBAUBP010000226.1:0-7285 GCA_049676905.1 Bathyarchaeia archaeon | reverse complement strand
GCTTAGACCTATGATTAGCACTATCCCCCTCATAATAAGACAACCACTTCTTAACAGCAGGATCCCCAGAAAGATCCATCATAAACCAATCCATACACAATATAACGCCTCTTGTATTAAACAAGATTGTTTAGTGCAAGCTTTTATAGCATGCCTAAGACTGCGATAAATAAGGCAGAAAGCACTTGCTAAAATAGTAAAATTCCTTTGGACGGAGAAAAGTATTGAATAAATGTCTGGACAGGTATTTCCAAGAATCTCAACCTGTACAAGCCAAATCATCCACTTCGATTAATCAGCAAGTGAATAAAGCTCCATCTTACTATTTGGTAGCGTCATGTTATGATGGAGAGAAAAAATCTGCGTTTCTAAAATTTTATGATGTTAAAGATCAAAAAATCATAATATGGTACGATGATAGTGATCATAAACCTTACTGCCTTTCTGATCAACCTATAGCTACGTTGAAGGAAAATACATCATTAGCCGAGCATTCAGGATTAGATCATTTTGATACGGTTTCAAAATATAATGCTTTGAAAGATCAAACAGTCTCAATGAGTTTAGTGGTAGCTAAGGATCCACTGTCGATTGGTGGACGGCCATCAGGAACAATTAGAGATATTATTCGAGCATGGGAGGCAGACATCAAATATGTTGAAAATTATCTATATGATCGAGACCTTGAAGCTGGAATGCCTTATGATATAAGAGATGGAAAACTTCACAAGATCAAAACCTCAATTCCACAAAATATTGTTAATAATCTGGCGAATATAGTAGGGATTGAATCAGAAGAATATCGTCTTCTAAGTGCTGAATGGATCAGATTGCTTGAAGCTCCAGTTATTCATTTCAAACGTGTGGGTTTCGACATTGAAGTTTCTTCTCCAATCGCCACAAGAATGCCTGATGCAAATGTAGCAGATGATCCAATAATCTGTGTTGGCGCAAAAGGATCTGATGGTATAGGAAAGATACTGCTTCTCAAAAGAGAAGGTGTCGAAAATGGAAATGAAGAAGTACCTAATGAAGTAAAAATACAATTTTGTGAAACCGAGGAAGATCTGATTAGAGAAACGTTCAAGCTACTGACGGATTATCCGTTTATAATCACATTCAACGGAGACGATTTCGATCTCAAATATATACGTAATCGTGCACAGAAGCTTGGATTCAAAAAAGAAGATATTCCTATAGAGCTGGGGAGAGATTTCGCTACAACAAAGTCAGGTATTCACATAGACCTTTACAAATTCTTCTTCAACCGATCAATTCAGGTATACGCTTTCAGTCAAAAATATCGTGAGAAAACTCTGAACGAAATTGGGAGTTCACTTGTGAATATGCCGAAGAAACCAATAGAATCACATGTCTCTAAACTTTCATACACGGAGTTAGCTTCCTATTGTTATCGAGATTCCGATATCACACTTAGGTTAACTGAATTTGAAGACGAACTTGTAATGAAGCTAATTACTGTTTTAGCAAGAATTTCCTATGTTGGTCTAGAAGACGTAACGCGGCAGGGCGTTTCATCATGGATAAAGAGCATGATGTACAAACAACATAGGAAACGTGGCTACCTAATTCCTCGACAAGATGAAATAATGGAAGAGAAAGGCGGAACCGCAACGGAAGCCACAATCAAAGGTAAAAAATACAAAGGCGCAATCGTGGTAAATCCAGTACCGGGAGTTCATTTTGATGTATCAGTACTTGATTTTGCTTCACTATATCCGTCTATCATTAAGATTTGGAATCTAGGTTATGAGACAGTAAATTGTCCTCATACTGAATGTAAAGAAAACAAAATACCAGGAACCCCACATTGGGTTTGTAAAAAGAAGATAGCGTTAGAAAGTCTTCTCATTGGATCTTTGAGAGATCTAAGGGTAAATTGGTATAAGCCAAAAAGTAAAGACAAAAATCTTAGCAACTCACAGAGAGAATGGTATAAAGTTGTTTCAGATGCACTAAAAGTAATTCTTAACGCAAGTTACGGTGTGTTTGGGGCTGAGAGTTTTTCTTTATATTGTCCACCAGTGGCAGAGTCAATTGCAGCTATCGGAAGACACGTTATTACAAATACTATAAACAAAGCAAGCGAACTTGGGATCAAAGTGTTCTACGGTGATACAGACTCAATCTTCCTTGAGAGTTCCAAACCAGAGCTTCTCGATAAACTGATGGATTGGTCACGAAAAGATGTCAATCTGGAACTCGAACTCGATAAACACTATAGATATGTCGCTCTTAGTCTGAGAAAGAAGAATTATCTTGGAGTATATCCTGATGGAAAAGTTGACATAAAAGGGCTGACTGGAAAAAAGAGACATACTCCCAATTTTCTGAAGAATGCTTTCTATGAAATGGTTGATGTTCTTAGTCGAGTAGAATCAGAAAAAGATTTTGAACAAGCAAAAACAACTGTAAGAGAAATAGTAAAGAATTGTTATTCAAAACTCAAGAATCAGGAATATTTGATAGAAGATCTCGCCTTCAATGTTATGATGGGTAAACCTCCAAAAGCTTATGTCAAAACAACTCCTCAACATGTGAAGGCAGCTCAGCTTTTAGTTAACAAAGGAGTAGAAATCAAGACCGGTGATCTCGTATCATTTGTCAAAGTTCATGGGGATACAGGAGTAAAACCTGTTCAACTTGCTAATCTTAACGAGATCGATGTTGCGAAGTATGTTGAATATGTTGATTCAACATTTGAACAGGTTCTTGATGCTCTTGAAGTAAGCTTCTCTGAAATAATTGGTACCACTAAGTTAGAATCCTTTTTTTAAATAGAAAACATGAATTCACTATATGGATTGGTTATGTAAAATCTTTATAATAGCTTTACAAAATTCAGGTAAATCTTCAGGCTTTCTAGAAGTTACAAATCCGCCGTCAACGACAACCGCATTATCATGATAAATAGCACCTGAATTAATCAAATCATCTTTTATCGAGAAGAAGCATGTCATCTTTTTTCCTTTTGTTAATTCTGCTGATATTAGAAGCCAAGGACCATGACAAATAGCTGCTACTAATTTTCCCTTTAACCCCATATCTCTTACAAAATCAACAATCTCTTGATGTCTACGAAGTCTATCCGGACCTTGAATTCCGCCAGGGACTATAACTCCATCAAAGTCATCTATCTTAGATTTAGTTATGTCTTGATCGACCCGAACCTCATAACCATGTTTACTGAAGGCAACTTTCTTCCCCTTTGCAAGAACTATCGTTTTTGCTCCTTCTTCTTCCAATCTGAACTTAGGATACCATAGCTCAAGGTCTTCATACCCATCTTCAGCCAATATCGCAATTTTCTTATCGGAAAGGCTCAATCGTAATCACTCCAAGGACTGTAATTAATAATGGATTGTAGTATGTACTTAAAATCTTATCGAAGGCAATTAGCTGTGATAGTATTCAATTTGCGATGATTATCTTAATAAGGTAAATAGAATTTTAGAATGAGTAATTTTATATTTGATTATTATGAGTGATGCCTCATGAACAGAATTCAATTGAACAAGTATATCTCACTTTTTTTTACAATAGTACTAATGTTTTCTATCTTTGGGTCATTGATGCCATCAGCCTATGCTGCCGACTTGATAGTTGGAGTTGAAACGAACAAATTTGTTTATGATCCTGGTGAAGATGTTACGATAACTGTTATGGTTTCGCAACTGAATATCGATATTCTTCTAGGGGTCGATGGAGCTGATGTATTTGTACACATAGAGCCTCCAGAAGGAAGCATCGCGGGCTTTCCTGCTCCTCCAACTGGTGGGATAGTTGGAGAATATCGTTACATCCATCATCTTTCAAATGATGCAGCAGGTGGAACATACGTCGTAACTGCTAATGCTGTAAAAGGGGCTGACTCAGGTTCTGAACAAAATGCTTTCACTGTTACAGGATCTCCTGGAAAGAAAAGTGTCAATTGGATTGTTTACGATCCTTCAATAACGCCTGCTAATCCAACTACTGCTGATTTTGTGCAGCAGCATGTTTGGTTACAAATACTGTCTACAATCTCTCCAGGACCTTACTCAGTCGATATAGTTTGTACAGTTGATGGAGCTTTAGTTGGTGGAGGAACCCTCACATTATCGGGGACATCCCCCTTGGCGGTATCAACTGATCCAAGGCAGTATTTAGCAGGGCTTCATACAGCAATTTGGGTAGTTGATCCTAATTCTGAATACAATGATATCGACCTAGGAAATAATCAAGTGACATATCAATTCGTAGTTGGTGCACCTGCTCCAGAATTTGATATTACTTTGAATGTATCCCCTAGTAGTAAAACAATTACGGCTGGAGAAGCAGTTACCTATAATGCTAATGTAAATCTTGCAAGTGGAACTCCAGTACTTACCTCTTTATCATTAAATGGGCGCCACCTGCAGCTACAACTTCAATAAATCCAATTCAAGGGAGCCCAGGTTTTTCATCATCTATCACTGTGACAACGTCTTCAGAAACTCAGCCTGGTACCTATTCACTAAATATCACAGCTTCTGGTGGAGGAATATCTAAGAGCACAATTGTCAACCTAAATGTACAAAGTGCCAAAGAGGCAGACTTTGAATTATCAATAGCCCCAACTTCACAAATAGTAACCCCGCCACAGGAAACTAGTTATCTCATATCCATTTCTAAACAAGACGATTTTGAAGAAAATGTTGCGCTAACGGTGTCAGGTTTACCATCTCAAGTCCAAGCGTCTTTCGATAAAACAAGTGGTATCCCTGATTTCACATCCACATTGACGGTCAATACCGATCAATCGGCTCCAGCAGGCAATTATGATCTGACCATATATGCTTCTGGAGGAGGTAAAACAAAAACAGCAAAAATAACTTTAAAAATTAATGAGGCTTCAACTTTGAGTCCTAGTCCGACTGACACTTCAACTCAAGAACAATCATCAATTACGGACTCTATTACAAAAATCTTGAATGAGCAGTTCTACCTTATTATCATAATAATGCTCTTGATTGTAATTATCGCAATGATTGCAAAAGGACGTAGAAAAAAGTAACACGGTCATTTTAAAAGAAATAAAGATACCTTATCCATTGAATCATTACTGTAAGGTGCCAAATTACTAGTGTTTTACGAGTCTATTACATATGCTAAGGTTGTCGGAGGACAAATTTGGTGTGATAATTGAAACATAATATCATGATTTTAGGTCTAAAGGGTATTCCTTCAATAAAAGAGGGTGATGATCTAGGTAAACTAATTTTTGTTACATGTAAAAATCAAAAAATAAAGTTACTTGAAAATGATATAATTGTTATAGCTCATAAAATTGTTTCAAAATCCGAAGGAAGAGTTTTTGACTATAGTAACATCAACGCTTCTCCTTTTGCCAAGAGAATGGCAAAAAAATCAAGAAAGGAAGCGCCCCATGTTGAAGCAATATTAAGTCAAACTAAAAACATTGTGCGAATGCAGGGACACCATCTTATAACAGAAACACGTCATGGATTTATCTGTGCGAACTCAGGTGTAGACAAATCGAATTTAAAAGATGAATCCACAGTCTGTTTGTTGCCTAAAGATCCTGACCGTTCAGCAAAAACAATAAGAAATAAATTAAAAAGTTTAGGTGGAGTAAATGTAGCAATAATAATATCGGATACTTTTGGTAGACCTTGGAGAATTGGCCAAGTAAACATGGCCATAGGTATAGCTGGGATGAAACCCCTTATAGATTATCGTGGTAGTAAAGACATGTATAATAGAAAATTGAGGTATACTTTAATTGCTATTGCAGATGAGCTAGCTTCAGCTGCTGAACTTGTAATGAAAAAGTCTGAAGGAGTTCCAGTTGCAATATTGAGGGGTGTTCAATATACGCCTGGTAGGGGGTCTGTTAAGGACTTAATTAGACCTAAAGAAATAGATCTCTTTAGATAATTCTCTATTAGTGTAGGCAATTTATTTTATTTTGATACGAATTTGTTACTGTCAATGAAAAATCGCATATTTTGTTTGAGATCTTTTTTGACTCCAATTCTTTTAGAACTTGAAATTTTAAAATCTGTCTTGTACTTAAAGATGTGAATGTGGCTCTTTTCAGAAGTTATATCTATCTCATTCAAGCTCTTATCGATCTTAAATGATATTGTCAATTTCCCTGGTCCATTGGTTAATTGACAGATATCTTCAGTTTGTCTACTTCTCTTCATATATTCTATTCCATTTAGTGGTTCAACAGCTCTAATTAAAACGGCGCCTACTTCATTAGGATAATGAGCTACGATATTGAACATCCAATATTTGTGAACGTTATAGATAAATAAATTTCCAGATAAGCTCCACATAGCCTTGTTATAGAATTTTAAACCGTTATATGCTCGAGATGCTGGGTCTTTTTCTCCATAGTAGGCTTCTGTCTCTACTATCATGCCTTCAAATATCTGTAAATCAAATTTTCTCACCAATTTTGTTCCAAGTAGATCTAAGGCGACATTTTTAGGGTCCCTTTGAAAAAATTTTCTCTTTAAAATTGATGTCAAGAACTGTTTCTGTCCTCAAGTATCTATGCTAAATATGTTTAACACATGAAATCTTTACGAGTTATTTAGCTCTCGTAACAGTAGATTTCTCTTGATCGTTTTCGTAACTGTTGGAAATAGATTTTTATTTACATTGGGTAAATCCATTGAAGAGATGAATTCTTTTTGGAAATTAGGACTCACACCTAATTCGATATAGTCTATTTTTTTGATTATTCTTTCAACGAGTTTCCTTGTAGGGTTAGATAGTAGAGTCATTCTTGCACCCGACCCTGCTGTGTTGCCAACGAACTGTATCCGTTCAAGTGGAATCTCAGGGAACATTCCTAAGTCTATTGCACTTGATGGGTCAATATATGTACCAAAGGCTCCGGCTAAATAGAATTTCTTGATTTCTTTCGGCTTGATTTGCATATGTCTCATTAAGATTGATATCCCAGCATATACTGCAGCTTTAGCGAGTTGTATCTCTCTAACATCGGATTGAGTAACCACAATGTCATCATTAATACCCGAATCAGATCTACTGGCTATTACAAATTCTAAAGAATCATTTCTCTTTCTGACTGATTTCGTGTCCTTTTGATTCATTCGACCTCTTGAATCAATTATTCCTGTTCTAAACATTTCTGCTATGCCTTCAACTACGGCTGATCCACAAATTCCCACAGGCTTGGTGTCTCCAATCACCTTGAATGATACATCTAAACTGCGTGGGTCTATCCATATTCTCTCTATGGCAC
>JBAUBP010000225.1:0-1723 GCA_049676905.1 Bathyarchaeia archaeon | reverse complement strand
GCGTCATCCACTTTCAAAAACTGGAAGATATTCTTCAGCAATCCCTGAGGATCTTTTCTCAGATCTTCGAACAATGAGATATGCATTTGCTGACGGTCAAAGTATTTCAAGTATTCAACGAAGGCATTGTTATAGAACCCATACTTTAAATGCCGCCCAAAGCTCCAGTGATCACGCAGACCTTGGCGCTCCTGTGTAATTGCGTCTTCAAAACTAGAACTCGGTTCAACACCATCTCGTATATATTGGGTATATGCTGAAAAAGCGCGATCAACTGGATTGCGCAAGATAAATAACAAATTGGCATCTGGAATTATTTGCGAAATCAAACCTGGTGAGCGAGGGTGAAACATATAACTTGCCGATGATTCTCCAATAATACTTTCCGTTGTCACGCCATCAAAAAGACGTTGATAACTATCCATGTCGTTGATGATGCGATGTTTGAGCAATACTGAACTTGGTCCTTGTAATATCACAGGTTCTCCGTAAGCCCAAAAGAATCCTGGCTCCTTGATAGGGGACATATAGATCTCTGGATGCTGGTCAAGCACATAATGCAATGTCGTGGTTCCAGATTTTGGGGATCCGACAATGAGCGTATTTGGCATCGTCATCTATCTATTCTCTTCCCAGTTTATGCTCACGGAATCGCTGGTTAAGTATTACTGAGCAAGGCTTGATAGACTGCCATATGTTGGTCGATCGCCTTTTCCAGAGCATAATGTTGTTGTACGTATCCGCGCCCAAGTTCACCTCGCTTGCGCCAATTAGAATCTTTTAGAAGGAATTTCAACCCTTCCACAAAATTATCGTCGTTGGCGTGATAACCAAAAAGCGAAGCAAAGCCATCCGGATCCACTGAGCTTAGAATCGCACAACCATGCGCAGCTGCCTCCTTTAAAGCGTTCGGGAGCCCCTCCCTTGCAGCAGTGTTTACCAATACCCAGCTATCCTCCAAGGTTTTCCACAATTTGTTCCCATTGAATTGATCGATGAAGCCCAGCATCTCCAGGTTTGGCAAGCCACCATAACTATCGCGCAGATAGTTATCCCATTCCCCGTCCCGGCTTTGCCCAGCGGCAAGAAAACGAACTTGGGGAAATGCTTTTACTAATTCAAAGAAAAGTTCCGGGCGTTTACGCCTATCCCAGCGCGAGATGAAACAAACTGTAGGGTCGCTTGATTTAGATATTTCATCTGGTACAACCACCGGAGTCGGTAAAAATCCTGGCTCGGAAACTAAATGATACTTAGACTGCGCCTTAGGCGCAAGGAAAAATGCAGGAACGTATAGACCTTCCGCTCGACGAATCGCCTTCCTAACCAGCCAGTTGTCTTCATACAACCAGTTCCCGATCACTTGGGCAGGGTTCAATGTAGGTAGTCGAAATTCTGTGTACCAATCCCCCGTCTCGCGTGGGTCTAGAAAAGTGATGGCGTGCTTGCGTTCAGGCATCGCCCGAACAGCCAGGTATGTTCCTAAGGATGGTTCTAATGAATGGTAAATGTCCCCATCCGCTTGTCGGTACAACTTAGTGGCAGTCAGCAAGTCTCGTTTCTGAAAACTCAACACACGCATTCCGTCCAACTCTTCTACAGGCTTTTGTCCTTGCCGCCTGGGTACAACTGCAGTTACAGAAACACCGCGCTTGACTAATTCCCTCCCAATAATCCGCGTGTCGCGACCAAAACCGCCATATTTTCCCCAGGCGAATATCTC
>JBAUBP010000224.1:0-2917 GCA_049676905.1 Bathyarchaeia archaeon | reverse complement strand
CCATAATCAACAACAGCATAAACCTGCGTGCATCTTGCCTCCGTACCGTCTACACCACTTGCTTCTTTCAACCATACTCCAATCTTTAAGTTAGACAAATCACTCCATGTCCAAGGATTATCATCGAAGGGATCATTATACCAAGTATCATAGTATTCAGCATATGATGTTGTAAGCGATTGCTCAGTTCCATAGTAGGTGTTTACATGATAAATTAATGGTTTAACTGATCCTGATGTACCAGATGTTTCTCTACACCAAACATAAACTCTCACCCAGTTTATACTTCCATTCTGTTGAGGAGCATCCCAAACATATGTGTCTTCCAGTCCGGCCTGTGCGTTGGAAAATACATAGTCAGCATCTTCATTCTGTAATGTCTCATCAACACCAAAACTGTTCGGACCAGAGGGATATGGATTCAACTGTACAACATTATCAGCTGTTGGCCTACCAATTTCTTGACTCGCCATAACGAAATCTACATTTGCAAAACACAATGGTGTAAACAGTAAAACAAATAGAAGAATTAATCCCACTCTTTCTTTAAGGCTTAAACCCAAATTTACTCACCAAAAAATTCAAGGAAAACTGGCCATAAGCCAGCGCCTCAATATCATCATAAAAGGATCTAAAGAATCTTTCTAGAAGTATGGATCAAAGTCGAAAATAGTAATCTAACTTCGCTAACCAACCATATCCTGCAGTTATTCTTCTCAATTGATTTCCTATTTATTCTGTGGATTATCTTCTAGATCTGGACTCCATTCTTGAATAAGCCGTGACTTATCGACTTGAGACTTCAAACCATTATTCTTCTTTTCTCGATTAATCCTTGAACTATCTGATTCGGGTTTCTTCAGATCAATGGAATGGCCTTTATCGTTTAATTTACCATTGATGGAATTGTCGGAATGAATTGATTTCTTATCAATAGTTTTCCTATCGATTGACTTCTCGTCCATTGGAATATCTGGGTTAGGATCATTTTGTTTGGGTCTGTCTTGTTTAGATTTGTTAGGTTTAGGCATGTTTTGTTCAGGAATATCTTGCTTAATTTTTTTCTCAATGGGTTCCTTGTTAAATGTTTTTTTATCCACCGACATTTTCTCAGTTTCAATGTCTCTCTTAACAGATTCCTCATCAACAAAACTTTTTTCAACGGACTTATCATCAATCGAATTTGAGTTTTCGTCTCTTGAAAGGTCTGGTTCAAGTTTAGGAGCGACTGTCTCAATTGGCTTTTCATCAACTACATTAGCATCAGTCGACGTTTCACCGACGTAACCATTCGATATAATCTGTTCCTCATCAACTGTACCCTCATCAATTGGCGGTTCATCTGTAGAATTATTTGGAAGAACCTGCTCCCCATTAACTACACCCTCATCAACAGAAGTATCGTTAGAGGAACTATCCGGAGCATCCTGTTCCCCATCAATTACGCCATCATCAGCTGGCGGTTCATCTGTAGAATTATTTGGAAGAACCTGCTCCCCATTAACTGTACTTCCATTAACCGCAGTTTCCTCAGTGAAAACGTCCGTCTCAATGGTTTCATTTTGTAGATAAAATTTCGTGGGATCTATCTCTTGAGGAATTTGAGCAAGGACTTTAACATCCTCAAATCCTTCTATGGCTTCGTTAACATTTCCAGCTTCAAGATCCTTCTTGATCTCTTCCATTTGAATTTTGGAATCTTGTATGGTTTCTTTGGCAGCAGTCTCTTCTTGTGGGGTTAAAGCTTCATGTGATTCCTCTATTTTCTGCTCGTAGCTTTGCAACATTTTCTCAGTTTGCTGGAAATAGACTTCTGCTTTTTGAGCTTTAATAATCTTGGTTACCTGATTTAGGTCTCTCATAGATCTATCGATAATATTTTTGGCCGTATCTAATTCACGAGAGGCTCTATCCACGTTACCTGTCTGAAGCAGCATCTCACCATTATTCAGAATAACCTCAGCCTGTCTCATGTTACTCCTCATAGCGGCTACGTTGAATCCTTTTTTCTCAGCCTCTACGGTTAGGACTTCGAGTCTATTGATGTTGTCTTTTTCTCGTACTACAGTCTCGCTTAAACCGATAGTCTTCTCAGCTATTATTTCTGTCTCATGCATCTGAGGGGTTGCAGCCGATTGTTCTGCTATTGTTATTGCCTCTTTATATCTGCGCATGGCTTCAATTGCATTCCAGCTTGCTTGCTCATAGAGGCCTTCGTCTCTAAGCTTGACAGCATATTCCTCTTTCGATCGGCCCTCTAGATACTTGTTTCTTGAGGCATCTGGTATTGATGCGCCTTCACCTTCAATCCTACTGAAAGTTTTTACTACCTGGTATCTGCTGGTTTCAATGATCTCAATGAGTTTGTTCGTGCGCATATCTTCGGTCGTTTCTTGAAATCCTATTACAATTAATGAATCCATTAATACTGTATTCTGGTCTGTCTCATCTGCTATGGCTGTTACGGTATCCATGAGAATAGGCATGGTTACCGCTGATACCACTAGAACAACTAGCATGAATAATGCTAGTTTAGACGAGTTCAAACCATTCACTGCCCTTTGTTTGCCTAAATTGAATATGTCAAATCTTTTGTTTAAGGAATATTCCGGAACGACATGAAACATTTGTTTCAATCACCTTCACTCTTGCCTTGCAAATATTCTTCCTTGATCTTGAGGAGGTTCTGTTCACCAATTTTTTGAACATCTATGATCTGTTCCTTCTGTAGACGTTTCGTCATTCTCCAAGCAGTAGTTCTGGGAAGCTTGAATTTTTCTCGAATCTCTGTCTCAAGAGCTTCTCCACCCTTCTCAGCTATGAACTTGAGAATCTCCCTATCATTATATCTCAAAGTCGGATTTTCCTTGAATATCTTCTTTAGATCTACAATCTTCTTTTCTTCATGATGTTCAGG
>JBAUBP010000223.1:0-8871 GCA_049676905.1 Bathyarchaeia archaeon | reverse complement strand
TATCTGTGTAGGGTTTTGCATTTAATGCATAAGATTGCCAATATTCTTTTGTCAGTTTTTTTATCAGACCTTTAGAAATAGATATTTTCGGAGCAACCGAATGAATAAGATCAGGCCACCACTTATCTCGATCGTAAATAAATTTCTTATTCATTGTATCGTCTAGATTTGATATCTGCAAGATCAACTCTCCACTATCAATCTTGATTTTTTTCTTTTCCAAATATTCTATAATGATCTTGGATACTCTTTTATGGGCTCCTGCATGACCTTGGATAGAATCTATTAGAGTTTCATCTAAATCAAAAAGAACTGCTTTGATTTCAGAAATATCAAATCTTATGACCTGCGGTTTAGACATCTTAGGATCCCATATTCAGACATTTTTTGGTAGAAACCCATGATTTTGCAGAACAGATCTTAAATTCTTTTCACGAAGAACCATTTCATTTCTAGTAAATTTTTTTTCCCAATGGTGAGCTAATCCATCTACGTTTTCATCAAAATACTTTGTACGCTTTAATGCTCTATTGGCCCGATCATAATCTTTCAGAAGAGTCTTCTTTTTCGGCATGATGTATTTGTTCTTATGCCAAATTATTCTGCCACTTCTTCTTGGCCGTAGAGGAGGTTTTTCCTTTGCATAACCTATACATAACAAAAGTAACGGTAGAACATTCATTGGTAGAGCTAAAAGCTTTGATATCTGTTCTAAGGCTCCCCAATGATAAATTGTAAATACAGAACTTAAACCAAGTGACTCAGCGGTTATAACTATATTTTGCGCTGATAACGAAGCATCTATTAAACTATGTAGAAGCTTTGTTGATTCACCTAAATACGAATCAATCTGGAGATGTTCAAACATTTTCAATGGTCGCGCTGCATCACAACATATGAAGACCCATAAAGGCGCGGTCTCTAACGCCTTATTTTCTTTTACAAGGTCCAATATCATTTTACGTTTTCTTTGGCTATTTACTTGAATGTAACTATAGAATTGAATCCCACATGAAGTTGGAGCTCTTTGTCCAGCTTCGAGAATAATTTCTATTTCTTTTTTTGAAACATCTCTTTTACTGAAATTTCTTATGCTCCGTCTTTCAAGAATGAGATGTAATAATGATGGTTTAACTTTTTGATTAGTCAGACTTGCCACATCCCGGTGGAAAGAGAGTTTAAGATATGAACGAGAAACCTATATCAAGACAAGGATATTAACAGAGATGAGATTGGGTCGGTAGTTCAGCTGGGCTAGAACGTCCGCCTTACACGCGGAAACCTAAAAAGGCCGCAAGGTCGGGAGTTCGAATCTCCCCCGGCCCACTAACTTTTAATAAGTAAATAGTTTATCGACCCATTCTAATTCAGCATGCAAAATGTTTTTACGCGCACCCACTATAATTTTGGAGGACGTTAATTTTGACTAGTGAAAGATTTTTCATTAGAAGAATTTTGGCATCATCGATTTTCATGATACTTTTAACTTCACCACTAATTATGACGGTAAATGCAGCTAATGACGATTCCATTGATTCTGAATATTTAATTAGAAAATTAATTAGAGAATATGTCAATTCCATGAACAAAAGGTCTTCTGAGAATATTATCTCATTATTTGATGAAGAGGGCCGATTTATTGATGAGACTTTTAATCAAGAATTTTCAGGCATAAAAGAGTTGACGTATCTTTACAGCAGCATCTTTTCGATAAATAACAGACTTACTTTTACTGCTTTTCCTTGGAAAATAGAAATCGAAAATTCGAATGCTTTTGTTACTTGTTCATGGAGCTTAGTAAGTGATTATGGAGTATACAATGGCGTTTATTGGATAAGTATAAGTAAGGTTTCAAACGAATGGAAGATAACTGAGATTACTGCATTGATTACAGTTGTTCATCGTTACCATCCTCCATATACATTATTATCTTAATCAAAATATCATGTACAAAAATAGCCTATGAAAGCTATGACAAACTCAGAAAACAAATCGACAATCTTAAACCATTGGTAATCATCTCAGTAAATGTGCTAAATTTGTGGGCGATCTCGGTTTGGAAATATTAGAGATTGCACGACGTGCAAGAATAGCAGCCCTGAAAATGAGTAACGTTAATACGGATTCAAAGAATCAGGCTATTTTGGAAATTGCGCAAGAGATCGATAGAGCCAGACTCAAACTTCAAGAAATAAATGGATCTGATGTCAATGCAGCAACCAGGGATGGTCTGCATTCCTCTTTACTAAAAAGACTCAAACTAAATGACTCGAAAATTGATGATATCATTAAAGGATTGCAATCGCTGGCTGATCTTGACGATCCTGTCGGAAAAACTCTTTGTTCAATAGAAATGGATCAAGGATTAGAGCTTTTTAAAGTGAGCTGCCCGATAGGCGTTATAGGCGCAATTTTCGAATCAAGACCCGACGCTCTAGTTCAGATATCTAGCTTATGTTTGAAATCTGGAAACGCTGTGATATTAAAAGGCGGTTCAGAAGCGAATAAAACCAATCAATTTCTATCAGAACTAATCAGGGAAAAAATTGCTAAGTTTAATGTAATACCTAAGAATTCTGTACAGTTAATTGATACTAGAGAAGATGTCAAGAAATTACTCGAACTAGACGAATATGTCGACCTACTAATTCCTCGAGGATCAAGCTCACTTGTCAGATTCATAAAAGACAATAGCAAGATTCCTGTTCTAGGCCATACCGAAGGCATATGTCATGAATATGTTGATAAAGATGCAGATCTCAATATGGCAGTCGAAACATGCTATGATGCAAAGGTCCAATATCCAGCCGTATGCAATGCAATGGAGACACTTCTCGTTCACAAAGATATTGCTAAACAATTCTTACCTCAGGTTGCGCAGAAATATGAGGAGGCAAAAGTTGAACTTAGAGGTGATACTAAAACCAGAGAAATTCTTCCAGAAATCAAGAAAGCATCTGAAAAAGATTGGCAAACAGAATATCTTGACCTCATTCTTTCGATAAAAATTGTAGAGTCGCTGCAAGAAGCGATTGATCACATAAACTATTTCGGATCTCATCATACAGATGGCATAATAACTAAGAACAAAAATAGAGCGCAGAAATTTCTTAACGAAGTTGATTCAGCAGTAGTTCTACATAATGCATCAACAAGATTTAGTGATGGCTATAGATTTGGATTCGGTGCAGAGGTAGGAATCAGTACAGAGAAGATACATGCAAGAGGACCCATGGGCCTGGAGGGACTAGTAAGTTACAAATACATTATCTTAGGAAATGGACAAATCGTTTCCTCATATACAGGAAAGAATGCAAAACAGTTCACACATAAATTCCAAGATAAGACTTGGAACTCTACTACCAATAGCTGAGAAACTAGAGAGTGACGATTTGAATAGAGACTTTCAAGGTGTAAAGAGGATAGTAGTTAAGATTGGAACCTCAGTCCTCACAAAAGCAGACGGTTGTCTTGATAAAAAGTACATGGATAGTATTGCCAGACAAATCAATGAATTAATAAAAACAGAAAAACAAATCATCATTGTTAGTTCAGGCGCAATAGGTTCAGGAGTCAAAGAACTCAAATTAAAAGCAATGCCAAGAGACATACCAACTAGACAAGGAGCCGCAGCCATTGGCCAGAGCATACTTATTGAGACTTGGCGAAGTGTCTTCAGAAAATACAATTTGAAAGTTGCACAGTTACTCTTAACCTATGAAGCTTTTTCAAACAGGAGAACATACCTTAATCTACGGAACTCCATGGCCATTCTTGCTAAATATGGAGCAATTCCGATAATAAACGAGAATGACCCTATCTCAGTTCATGAGATTGAAGCAACATTTGGGGATAACGACAAACTCTCAGCCTTGGTAGCGGCCAAAGTCGATGCTGAATTACTTGTCTTATTGACAGATGTACATGGACTTTACGATAAAAATCCAAGACACAAAGATGCAAAACTCATTCCTGAAATAACAGAAATATCACCTGAAATTGAGAGTTTTGGCGGAAAAGCTGGCTCTTGGAGAACTAAGGGCGGCATGAAAACTAAGATCGAGGCTGCAAAAATCGCCATGGAATCCAAATGTAATGTGATAATAGCTAATGCATGGGAAAAAAGAATTTTAACAAGGATCATCAAAGGCGAGACACTTGGTACATTATTCAGAGCATCAAAAACAGGTTACACAAACAAAGAGAGATGGATAAGATTTTCAAAAAGTCATGGAAGAATAATAATCGATAAGGGAGCCAAATATGCATTACAGAAAGGGGGAAGCCTATTACCATCTGGGATAATTCAGCAGGAAGGTAAATTTAGTCCTGGAGATATAGTCTTATTGATTCATGAAGAGCAAGAGATCGCTAAGGGAATTGTCGATTATTCATCTGAAGAATTAGAGAGAATCAAAGGAAAGAGTTCTGATCAAATCGAGAAAATCCTTGGATATAAAAACTATGATAACGTCATTCGAAGAGAGAACATGGCACTATCCCAAAAGAATAGTTCTTAAGAAATTAGCGCGCGCCCAAGTATATCTAGTGATGGATAACTATAGTACATTTCTCTCGTCCAATATTGATAGTTATAATGAGATAACCCACCACTGATGGAGAAATGTTTAGGCCGAAGATAAGAATTTATAGTTTCAATAGCCTGATTCTTTTTTAATTTGATTATAGATTCTCCGAGTATGTGAGATATACGATTGTCATTATGATTCTACGTTGTCTGAAAGTACTCAGGTTTACTGGCTTGTTAAATTGACATTTTGTTTAGAGCTCAGTCAAATTGCTGTAGTTTTTCCCATTCTCCTCTTTGCAAAAGGTCTTGCTGAATTATTTTCTTAAGGTATTGACCTGTATAAGATCTCTTAATTCTTGTTAATTTTTCTGGAGTGCATGAAGCTATGAGATATCCTCCCTCTTCGCCACCTTCAGGACCTAAATCAATTATGTAGTCTGCAGTTTTGACAACTTCTAAATTATGTTCAATTACCAAAACTGTGTTTCCAGTATCAACTAATCTTTGAAGAACATTCAATAGTTTCTCAACATCGGCATAATGCAATCCTGTCGTCGGCTCATCTAACAGGTATAATGTTTTTCCTGTGCTTCTCTTTGCCAGTTCAGAACTTAATTTTACCCTTTGAGCTTCTCCCCCCGAAAGTGTTGTTGCACTTTGCCCTAAAGCGATATAACCTAAACCAACATCCACTATAGTCTTGAGTTTTCTGGCGATCTGGGGTATAGCGGAGAAAAACTCTAATGCTTCATCGACCGTCATTTCAAGTATATCTGAAATTGATTTTCCCTTGTACCTAATTTCAAGAGTTTCTCTACCGTACCTTTTTCCTTTGCAGACTTGACAAGGTATGTGAATATCTGGCAGAAAATGCATTTCTATCGTTATTGTACCAGCGCCCTGACAGGCCTCACATCTTCCTCCTCTAACATTGAAGCTGAACCTTCCAAGCTTATATCCCCGTATTCTTGACTCTGGAAGTCTTGAGAATAATTCTCTAATTGGCGTAAATACGCCTACATATGTGGCGGGATTGCTACGAGGCGTTCTTCCAATTGGAGACTGATCAATTATTATCACCTTGTCAATATTTTCTATTCCTTGGATTGCTCTGTGGGCTCCAGCTTTTTCCTTCGAATTATAAAGTTTGTTTGCTAGTGCCTTGTAGAGGACCTCATTCAAGAAAGTGCTCTTTCCTGATCCTGAAACTCCTGTAATGCAGATGAACGTACCCAAAGGTATTGTAACATTAATGTTTTTTAGATTGTTTTCTGATGCTTGCAATACAGTCAGTGATTTACCATTTCCATTACGCCTTATGGAAGGGATTGGGATTGTCAGCTGATGTCTCAAATATTTCCCAGTAAGAGATTGACTGTTTTTCATTATCTGCTCTGGTGTACCGGTAGCCACAACATAGCCTCCATGTCTCCCAGCTCCCGGGCCCAGATCAATCACATAATCTGATTCTAGGATTGTCTCTTCATCATGTTCAACAACAAGTATTGTATTACCTAAATCCCTCATTTTTCTAAGAGTTCTCAGTAGACGTCTGTTATCTTTTTGGTGCAGCCCTATACTAGGTTCGTCCAAAACATAAAGAACACCTGTTAGACCTGAACCTATCTGAGTTGCCAACTGAGTCCTCTGGGCTTCTCCTCCTGACAGGGAACTCATTCTTCTATCAAGAGTAAGATATCCTAGACCAACATCATTTAGGAACCTAAGTCTTTGATTGAGTTCCTTCAATATCCTTGATGCAATGAACTTCTCTCTGTCTTTAAGATTCAGAGTGGAAAGATAGTTAATTGCATCAGTAATTGACATCTTCGTTACTTCAGCAATAGATTTTCCAACGATCTTAACAGCAAGAGGTTGTGGTTTAAGTCTGGCTCCTTTACATTTAGGACAGAGACTTTCACTCATGAATTTCCGGTACCACTCTTTCATAGAATCTGAGCGAGTTTCCCTATACCTTCTTTCAAGCATATTGACTATACCTTCGAAGGATTGACCACATTCCTCAATTGGAGTACCATATAGGATAATGTTGAGCTGTCTCTTCGTGAAGTTTTTAACTGGTTTGTTAAATTCTATCCCGTGTCTTCTCGCGATCGGTCTGAATTGAGAGAGTATCCATCCATCAACAGGACCAAAGAAGGGTTTGATCGCACCCTCCGAGATGGATCTATCTTTATCTGGAAGAACTAATTCCGGATCTATCCTTATCTTGACACCGAGACCAGTACATTCATCGCAAGCACCGTATGGACTATTGAAAGAGAATGTTCTAGGTTCAAGTTCTTCTATGCTAACTCCACATTTTGGGCATGCGAGTTTCTCACTGAACGCAAGTTCTGAACTTTTGGTTTCAGCAACTACAATACCTCCAGAGAGTTCTATCGCGGTTTGAATCGACTCCGCAATTCTAGATTTCTCGCGCTTTGTCAATTTGACACTGTCGACAACAGCCTCTATAGTATGTTTCTTATACCTTTCAAGTTTGATTTTCTGTTCGGTCCTTACTTCTCTTCCATCAACTCGTGCCATAATGAAGCCTTTGAGTTTTAGATCTCCTAGTAGATCTTTGTATTCCCCTTTTCTTCCTCGCACAATAGGTGCAAGAATTTTAACTGTTTGTTGATAACATTGGGTCAATAGAGAATCTACTATTTGTTCGACTGTCTGCTTGGCGATTTTACTACCACAGATGTGACAATGTGGAATTCCTATTCTTGCAAATAAAAGTCTTAGATAATCATGTATCTCTGTGGCTGTTGCGACAGTTGATCTAGGATTAGCACTAGCGGTTCTTTGTTCAATTGCAATTGCGGGTGAGAGATTTTCTATATAGTCTACGTCAGGCTTGCTAAGTTGACCGAGAAATTGCCTTGCGTATGCGGATAATGATTCTATATAACGGCGCTGACCCTCAGCATATATTGTATCAAATGCCAGGGATGATTTTCCAGACCCACTTAATCCAGTTATTACAACAATACGATTCCTAGGAATTTCTACTGTGATATTTTTGAGATTGTTTTGTTTGGCTCCCTTTACAATTATGTTACCAATTAAGCCTTTTCACCACTTTGAAGTATTCGAATTTGATCTCTTATCATAGCGGCTTTTTCAAATTCTAATTTTCTCGCTGACTCAAACATCTCTTCCTCTAATCCTGCTATTATGGCTGAGAGCTCGTGTCTTGATCTATACTTTTTCTTGGGAGCATTCAATCTTTGAGCGATTATATTAGTTGGCTTGCGCTGCATTGACATTGCCAATATTGTCTTAACTTCTTTTTTTATTGTCTCGGGGACGATACCATATTTTTGATTATATTCCAACTGGATCGCACGCCTCCGCTGAGTCTCATCTATAGCTCTTCTCATAGATCCAGTCACACTATCTGCATACATGATTACTTGGCCAGACGCATTTCTGGAGGCTCGACCAATAGTTTGTATTAAGGAAGTCCCAGAGCGGAGAAAACCTTCACTATCAGCATCTAGAATGGCAACAAGTGATACTTCTGGGAGGTCAAGTCCTTCTCTAAGAAGGTTGACGCCAATAATAGCATCATATACACCTAGGCGAAGATCTTTGAGAATGTCAACTCTGTCAAGAGTGTTAATCTCAGAATGTAAATAATGTACGTTTATACCGGTCTCTTGTAGAAATTCAGATAGATTTTCAGCCATCTTTTTCGTCAGTGTCGTGACCAGACATTTCTCTTTCTTCTGTATTCGATTTTTAATCTCATTAATGAGGTTTTGAACTTGACCTTTTGCTGGTCTGACTATTACTTCAGGATCCACGAGTCCAGTTGGTCTAATGATCTGTTCAACTATTCTTTTGCTGATCTTGATTTCATATAATGAAGGTGTGGCAGACATGTATATGACTAGGCCAATCTTTGCATTGAGTTCCTTGAAGGATAATGGCCTATTATCTTTAGCTGATTTTAGTCTGAACCCATGATCAATCAAAGTCTCCTTTCTAGAAGTATCGCCACCATACATACCCTCCAGTTGAGGTATAGCAACATGAGACTCATCTATTATTGTCAAGAAACTTTTAGGGAAATAATCGAGTAAAGTGTGAGGAGGTTCTCCTTCTTTACGTCCATCAAAGTGTCTAGAATAATTCTCGATCCCAGAACAGTATCCGATCTGCTCTATCATTTCCAAGTCATATTTGGTTCTCTGTTCAAGCCGTTGTGCTTCAAGTAGTTTATCTTCAGCATTTAATTCTTCCAATCTTACTTGAAGCTCAGATTTGATTGATTTGATTGCAGTTGCAAGTTCATCTTTGGGGGTTACAAAATGTTTAGCTGGAAA
>JBAUBP010000222.1:0-2585 GCA_049676905.1 Bathyarchaeia archaeon | reverse complement strand
CCTTCATTTAATGCAAGAATTAACCTGACAAAGTTGTTCATGTCGGCCACTTTCACAGGAACTGGAGGTTTATCTGGTGCCAATTTTTTATACCGCGCTCCATGAATACATTCCAAAGGAGTCCCATCTCGATAATAAGAGGCTTTCTAAGTTAACTGAATTGACCGCATAATTGGGATAAAGTCCTTATTCATCATTCTAATTTGGAATGAACCTGATTACTAGCGTCTTCATTTACACTCTTGTCAATTTTGGGAAGTTTTACTGCAGATACAAGGATAATTAAAATGGTTCCAGCTATGATTGGGACAAGACCTATGATCCAAGGCCCATCAGAAGTCCCAGTGGCCGAATACTTGAAATTAACTGGGAAAGCGCCATCAATTTTTATCGCATATAGTTTAATAGAATATTCAAACGGCCAGTCGGATGATAGAGGCATTACTACAACATAGAATTTTTCATTATTTTTTACTAACCAATTAAGTTCAACAGCCACGCTACCAGATTCCTCGGCATACACTGAACCTTCTGGAGGAACCCACAAGCCTAACATTCTATCGAGAATTGTTTGATTGATTATCATTAGTCTAACACTATCATTTTTATTTTTTAATGTAATTTCTACATTAAATTGAGTGTCATTCTCTAATTGCGCTGGATAATAATGAAATCTCTGTTCTTCTTGGAGAGTGTTATTTAGTTCTTTTATTCCTGTCAGATATACTGGTTTGAAAACAAGAAAATATTGATCGTCATTATTGAAATAATAACTTAAAGTACCATTTCGTCCAACTTTTCGCATGAAAACTTCAACCGATGCATTCTCACCAGTCTTAAATATTTCAAAGGAATATTTGTCCATCAACATTGATTCAATCTTACCATTTTTCTGAACACATTCAAAAGACACAATAAGATGAGTATTACTTGGGATGTTGAAATCATGATATGCAAGCTCTCGTCCTGGAGATAGAACTTCTTCTGTTTCTGGAATTGTATAACTTGACTTTACCAACACCAATATCATAGATGCGCCAAACACAATACTAAGCACACCTATCAAGAGCAATATTCTTCTATAGCGGATAAATTTCATTAACTCCCCTTCTGCCAGTTTTCAAATTGGCGACTAATAGCTGTTATGTGTTTTTCTAATTTGGAATTTCCTTGAGGTACCATATTTATGAAAACTATCTGATTACCAAATGAGTTTCGATGTAAGATACACAGATCTGTTAATCAAGTAAGCGTTTTATTCCAATTCATCTTCTCATAGTTTAGATATCTTCAATTAATCATCTTAAAAAGTTGTAATCCATTTAGTCTGAGGCGAGAATTACTGTCTAAAAACAAAAAATACCAATCAAAAAAAATAACTTTAACACTGAAAAAAAATGAAAACCTACTTGACAGCCTAAGGAAACGTGGTACCAAATTACTTTCTATGTGTGGCGGACATGGCATATGCGGCAAATGTATCATAAAAATTCACGATTCAGAGATGCTAACCCCAACTACGACAGAAAAGAAGCTACTATCAAAGTCAGATCTTGCCTCCGGTTACCGTTTAGCATGCTTGGTGAAAACAGTAAAACCGATGCGATTAAAATTTGAAATACCTCCAGAGAGTGAAGAAACGCAACAAAGACTAGTCGTCTCAGGACTTATGCCGAAAGTTGCTCTACAGCCAACCATCAAAAAAGTCTATCTTGAAATTAAACCTCCAACTCTTAATGATCCTAAATCCGATCTAGACCGCTTGACATCATCCCTTGAAAAAAAGGGATATTTTAGAATCACAGATATCGATTATAATTCACTAAAAGAATTACCCACTGTACTCAGAAATGACGAATGGAAAGTCACTGTGTCCATCTTCAAAAATCGAGAGATAGTTAGAACAGAATCAGGAGACACATCCAAATCATGCTATGGTTTCGCAATAGACATAGGTACAACTAAACTAGCGGGATATCTCATCAATTTATTGAATGGCAAAATTGTAGCAACTGTTTCTAGTCTCAATCCTCAGTCAAAATTTGGAGAAGACATAATTACCCGAATTACTTTTACCATGAAAGATATCAAATCAATGAGTGAGATCAATAGATGCATTATTGAAGGCATTAATAGTCTAATTAACGAAGCATGTCACAATGCTGGAATATCGAGTAATGAAATTCTCGATGTGTCAGTTGCCGGAAATACTGCAATGCATCACATTTTCCTTGGCGTATCTCCTCGCTATCTTTCGTTAGCCCCTTATCCACCAGTACTAAGCAGAGGCCTCGAAGTCAAAGCAATAGATTTGGGATTGAACACTAACATCGGATCGAAGGCTTATCTTTTACCAGTAGTAGCCGGCTTTGTAGGCGGAGATGCAGTAGCAGATATTATTTCAACAGGCATTCATTCAGCAAATGATCTTTCTATGCTAATCGATATTGGGACAAATGCAGAAATAATTCTTGGGACTAAAAAACGCCTAGTTTCTTGTTCATGTGCCTCTGGTCCAGCTTTTGAAGGATCACATATTCGTCATGGAATGCGCGCTTCAGAAGGAGCGATAGAGAGAATATGGA
>JBAUBP010000221.1:0-6988 GCA_049676905.1 Bathyarchaeia archaeon | reverse complement strand
AGCTATTGCAGATAGTACGAATATAGATACGCAGAGCGTCGCTAGTATTCGTTTATTCAATTTTCCATTTTCTCCCATTTCTTTTAGCCGCATAAGCGCAGCTTGAATCGGTATTACTTTTAGCAATAATTTTATTAGTCGAGTATTACTATTATGTAAAATAGTATTACTGAGGTTTTGACGATGCATATACCTGACGGTTTTCTTGACATTACTACAGCAACTATCACTTACATCATATTCATCGTGTTTGGATACTATGCACTTAGAAAAAGCAGAGGAATGCTAGAATCTGAAATGATCTCTTTCGTATCTATCCTCGCAGCAGGAATCTTTGCCGCACAAATGTTGAATTGGCCACTCCCAGGAGGAACAAGTCTGCATTTTGTTGGAGGAGCATTAGCTGGGATCTTATTAGGACCATGGCTCGGATTCCTAACAATATGCTCAGTTGTACTTGTACAGGCCTTGATATTTCATGATGGTGGGATAACTACCCTCGGAGCAAACGCACTTAATATGGCCATAATCGCTGTGCTCATTGGACATTTCAGTTATGAATTTCTAATTAGAAATTTTGGGAATCGAGATTCTATTCGTTTTCTTGGAGCTTTCCTAGGTGGATGGTTAGGCATAGTAATTGCTGGAGCCGCGGTAGCTATTCAGATAGGTTACTCACAATCATTTCCATATGGAATTGCTATCACTATTCCTATAATGGTTGGTTGGCATGTAGTACTTGGAATAATGGAGGGACTAATAACAGCATCAACAATTATCTACCTATCGCGAAGAGAACCTCAATTACTATCAGTAAAAGGAGGCGTCAAATAATTTTTCTCAAATTGAAAACTCTGATTTTTCTAGTAACCATAATTCTTGTTAGTCCTATTTTTGGGGTTATACTGGCTGACATAGTAGGATTTCATGAACCTCTTGATATTGCAGCTGAAAAAGTTGAACTTCATGATTTGTCTAAAGACATGAATTGGACACCGCTCTTCGATTATACTATACCTGGTCTTTCACCAGAAGTAGGATACATAATCTCTGGATTACTAGGAATCGGCATAATATTAGGCGCAGGTCTTGTTTTCAAAGGGCGTGGGAAGCAACACTGAAAATAAAAACACTCACCATCAAATTTCTTGAAGGTTTGGCCGAAACAATTGACTCATTAAATACTGAGGCGAGAGTTCCTCTAAATAGACCTTTAGCCACAGCTTCTGCTTTGATTCTTACCAGTGCAGTTGCTTTTAGTCACGATTTCGAATTTCCTTTGCTAATATTATTATTAAGTATAGGAATCATGATTTTGACTAATACACCTCTCCGGCCGTGGATGAGAATCATAACATTGACTCTAGCTTGGGTAATCCTAGTTTCAATTCCCTTACCCTTCATAACTCCGGGGGAACCAGTTATGAGTTTTACATTAAATTCAATGGTCCTAAATGTCACTGAAGAAGGACTTCACATAGTGATTATATTCATATTAAGAATCGTTTCCGCTTCATCAATATTCACAGCTTTCGTATTGATCATTGGTTGGAGAGGAATAATTAGAGGACTAGAGTTTTTCCGCGTCCCCAGAGAATTAACACTCTTGTTGAAACTATCAGTCATACATATACCATTGACAATTCGTGAAGCTGCAAAGATGATATCTGCGAGAGATGCACGAATCATGAAAGGTATCGGAGCCAAGAAACTTTGGATAACTCTAGCCAGTGTTGTTGGAGAACTTTTTCTAAGAAGTTATGAACGTGCTTGGAGAGTGGACAAAGCAATTAAAGCTCGAAGCTTCGAGTCGACAGATAATTTTTCGAGGTTTTAAATTGACTAGAATTTTACAATTTCAAAAGACGGCGTCTAATTTTAGTAATTCAAAATTGAAAACCTGAGATGCGTTCAGTCATGCTGCTAAGAGTAGATAAAATCAGATTCGAATATCCTGGAGGCCCCGAGATCCTGAGGGAAGCGACTTTTAACGCTGATAAAGGAGAGATAGTTGCCATAATTGGGCCAAATGGAAGCGGCAAAACTACATTACTCATGGTAGCAGCTGGACTTTTGGATCCCAGTAAGGGCATTGTCTACGTAGAAGACAAACCGTTAAGAGAACAACTTCCTAAAATTCGCAGCAGAATAGGTTTAGTCTTCCAAGAGCCCGATGATCAACTCTTCAATCCAACAGTCTATGAAGAGTTAGCATTTGCCCTTCGACAGCTTTTAAATTCCGTAGAAGAAGTTGATGAAAAAGTTAGAGAGATCACCAAGAAATTTAATCTAAAAGAAATTATTAACAAACCTCCTTACAAACTTAGTATAGGAGAGAAACGCATAGTTGCTTTAGCTTCAGTCATCGCTTACGACCCCGATATTCTTTTACTTGATGAACCAACCGCCAACCTGAGCTCCGGGCCAATAAAAGCGATTGAAGAAATACTTCAAGAAGCAAAGAAATCAGGAAAAGTCGTTGTTATTGCTTCACATGACGTCGAATTCGTAGCTTCCGTATCAGACCGCATTTACGTTATTGATAAAGGCTCAACCATTGGAGGAATTAATGCCAGATCTATATTATCAGATAATAGTATGCTTACCATAGCAGATATGAATCCACCTCTTGTTCTTCAAACTTTAAGAGAACTTGGACTTGAATCACAAATTACCCCCATGACCATCAGAGAATTATCCAATTATCTAAAAAAAAAGCATGTAGTGAACAGACTTCAAAATTCGCATAGGTAGTTACTAAAGAAGACTTTACATTTTTCATTAATGATATTATTTAGCTAACCAAGATGTCAGCGCGTATTTTCTATATCTGCAAAAAGATTATGTACCTTCAAAATACACTTTTCAGAGAACAGAAAAGCAACATTCGGTGAAAAACCAGTTGAGTGAAAGAAAAGTCAGCCGAAGGAAATATCTCAAGTATGCTGGAGCTGCAGTAGCAGTAGGAGCAATTGCAGCCGCAGGTTACGGTCTGTCTAATTATTACAAACCATCTGACCAAATTCGGCCAACGACAACTCCAGTTGGGGAAAAAAACAAGGTTAAGATTGGAACTACTAGACCGTTGACTGGACGAGATGCCATCTACGGAAGAAACGAACTTAATGGAACAATGCTTTGGGTCAAGATGGTTAATGAAGCTGGTGGCATTAAAGCTGGAGACGGAAACATATACGAAGTTGAATTAATTCATTATAATGATGAATCCAAGCCCGAAAATGTTGGAAGACTTTTTGAGAAGCTTATTGTTGAGGATAAGGTGGATTACCTTTTTGGACCGGTATCTGGCCCTCTAGGTATGGCGACGGTTCCAGTTGTTATGAGGTATAACAAGCTTGAGTTTTATGGTACGGCTAGTTATGATCCAGCTCAATGGAAAAGCGAATATGGTGAACACGTAGTTCACGTTTGCACGAACGGTAACGCGTACCTAAGATCAATGATTGATATGACTATGGATTACATAGTACCAGAACTTGATCCAAATGCAAAAAATATGGCGATAATTCATGGAGATGATATTTTCCGTAATACCGCTGGAGTAGGTGGATATGAATATGCTAAGGAAAGAGGAGTGAATCTCCTCGTATATGAGAAATATCATACTGATACAACAGATCTCTCGCCTTTATTGAGCAAGGTCAAAGCTTCGGACCCAGAGGTTTCGATATTATTAGCCGGTTCTGGTTACGGAGACGCGATACTAATAACAAGGCAATGTGAAGAGCTCGACATAAACGTAAAACTACTCTATCCAGGTACAGGTACTGTTACTTCTGAATGGTATGATGCGGTCTCTCCATATGGTGATTATATATTAACTAATACTCAATGGGAGATTGGTGTAATTTATGATGTAGATTATGGACCTACACACGATGAGTACATAGCCGCCTATGTAGCTGAGTATGGTTATGAACCAGAATATAGTTCTGCGATTGGGTTCACTCAAGGTTTGGCAATACAAATGGCCATGGAGAAATGCGCTGAACCTATGAATCCTAAAAGTCTAAGAGAAACTGTAAGAAAAGAGGTTGAATTCAAAGGGTTCTACGGACATTTTAAGACCGATGAATATGGAATTCAGATTGGGCATCAAGTTGCTGTTATGCAATGGCAGAATGGGATAAAGAAATGTGTGTGGCCTCCAGAAGTAAAGAATGCTGAATTACTCTATCCGATGCCCAAATGGTCGGAAAGATAATAATCAATATAAACACGGAAATTATAGAATTATAATTAATCAAAGTAAAATCTTGATAGTATCTAAATTTCTTAAAATTTTGTTAGGATTTATAATTTTAATTCTTTACTGAGTAGATGACTTTTTATTACATAAATTTTATTTCCTTTTTGTTTTATTATTAGTTTGTAACGGCCATCTTTGCTGTTTTCTATTTTCGGGCGTCTTGTACGGAAAGAGTGTGCAAGATTATTTGCTTTTTTTTCAGATTTACATTTGACTTGGAATCCGTTAAGGATTCCTTTGGAAACCAGCATGAGTTTCCTATGTCGTTGACCATAGGCGACATATTTGTCGAAGGTTCCAGGTTTGTATTTTTTTAATTTAGGGCGTTTTGACGATTTTTTCACCACAGTGCTGAGTTCAATATTATCTGATGTGACAGTCTTCCTCAGATTTACATTCAGCATGAATATCAGGGTGCTCTATTTTTTTATTTTTGTAATATTTTCTTTTCAGCTTTTCTTAATTCATTGTCGAGATCGTTTTCTATATCTTTTGAAAGTGGAGTTGGTTGATGTTTTGCTAAGATCTCTTTTGTTCTTTCATTAGCTCTTGTCGCTAAGTCTTTTGACCCTGTTTTCTCCCAAGTGCTTCTAGTTTGCCTATCTAGAAGTTTAGGCATCCAATGTTCTTTCTTAAAGAACTTCAAGGTATGTTCTTGTGTCATAAATTGTCCGCCAGGTCCTACTTTATCTATGACATCTAAAGCTAGTGATTCATCTGTTACTTCTACTCCTTTTAATATATAGGAAATCATGGAGATGATTTCGTCGCATATAGTGATTAGCTCTAGGCTTCCCGTTAGACCAAAATTCAGGAAAGAGCCAACATCATGTATTAAATTTGCTCCACTAGATGCTGCTGCAAAAAGACTTAGACTCGCCTCTAGTGTGGCTTGACCATCTAAAACTTTTGAATCTGAACATCCTCCTGTGCTCCAAATTGGAAGTTCATAGTGCCTCCCAAGTTGAGCCATTGCTAAGTTAACAATCATCCATTCTGGAGCTCCATAAGAAAAAACTCCAGTTCTTTGATCCATGTTTGTTGTATCTGCACCATAAATGAATCGGGCACCTTTCTTACTGAACTGTGCAATTACATTCCCGCTTAGAGTTTCGGCGTTGGATTGAACTATAGCCCCTGCCATAGTTGCTGGTGCTGTTGAGCATGATGCTGGTGATGGAATATATACTATGGGTAGTTCTGCTTTTGCAAATTCTATAAGATTTCGTGTATGTTCTCTGCCATGCGTTAAAGGTGAGATAGGCTCACTATACATTCCTAAAATCGGTCTATCTTTCAGTTTATCTCGTCCACCGACTACTGAGGCTGCCATGTTAATCAAATGAGTTGCATCTAAACCAAAGTCCACAACCATAATTGGTTTTTCTGTGTTTTTTAGTGATGCATGAAGGTCGTGTAAGGGCATGACTGGTTTGGGCACGTCTTGGGCTGTGAAGAGAGGCATTACAAAATCTATATTGGATAGTGCATCGGCAAGTTTGGTTGCATTAATAATATCAGTCTTCGTTGAAGGTCTTATCGATCCTGTTTTATAATCAAGAATGTTTATAGCGCCTTCTCCGAGACCAAAATTCACTCTTTTTCCTTCAAGTTTTAAATCAAATTTCTTGTTACGACCTGCAAATTGTACTGTTCTTGCAGAATATTTTATTGCATCTTCCACGATATGTTTTGGTATTTTTACGATTTTTGTTGAAAAATTAACATCAGCACCAATACTGTTCAATAATTCTAGAGCTTTTTCCTCTTCTACCCTAACGCCAGTTCTCTCAAGAACCTCTAAAGTGGCTGTGTGAATACGATAAAGTTCATCTCTAGAGAATATTTCGAAAATTCCAATTTTAGGCGATTCTATCATTTTTCATCGCTCACTAATATCTAGTATTTTCTTCACAAGTCTAACAGCTTCAGATGCATTATCGGCAAAACCGTCTGCACCTATTTCCTTAGCCCACTCTTCAGTGACAGGTGATCCTCCAACTATCACTTTGACTTTGTCGCGCAGGTCTTTCTTTTTAAGAGCTTCAATAGTTTCTCGTTGCATTGGCAAAGTTGTACTTAGTAAAGCTGACATTGCGACAACATCAACATTACCGTTCTTTACAGTCTCGATGAATTTCTCAGCAGAAACATCAACACCAAGATCCAATATTTCAAATCCGGCTGTGAAAAGCATCGAAGCGACTATGCTTTTTCCAATATCATGTATGTCTCCGGCTACTGTTCCTATGGCAATTACACCAAGGGATTTTTCTTCAGAACCAATTTTTTCCAATAAAGGTTTAAGATATTCTGATATCACTGTCTTCGCAGCTTCGCCAGCACTCACTAATTCTACAAGAAAGAATTCTCCACTCTCAAATTTGTCTCCTACCTCACGAAGGGCAGCTGTTATCGCATGGAGAAGTTCTTGGGGATTTTCACCCTTGTCAAGGCTTGTTTTAGTAGTCTGGATTAGTTTCTCTCGATCAAGAGTTAGTAAAGCTTCTTTGATGTCATGTGCAGTTTCAGACATTTGAATCAACAAAATGTGTATTTTATAAAGCGGAATTGTTTTTCTAATGATGATTTCATTCATACTTAAATTGTTTGCAAATATTTTATCAGATTAACTTTGTATAATCGCGCTCGCTTGATCCAATCTTTAGTCAGATATCTTGTTGCCAAGAAACTATAACTCTGTGAGAAGCTTCAATC
>JBAUBP010000220.1:0-3034 GCA_049676905.1 Bathyarchaeia archaeon | reverse complement strand
CTCTACGTAGAAGCGCGAGTTTGTATGCAGGTGAGTGAATGGGATCTTTGGTCTCAGAGTACATGTGACATCTTTCGGTGCAAGCGTTGCATCTAGTGCATACATCAAGATGGTAGATTGAAGGTCTGGTGAGTTTCTGTTCAAGTATAGCTGCTAATTCTATAGGTTGCATATTATTTCACCCTGATCCTGACAAGTAATTGTGTTAAACCTGCTCCGATTGTATGAATCAGCTTTCCAAATGGGAAGTAAATCATCAGAATCAATACGAGACTGTAATGAATTAGAAAGATGGGATCCGTTGGCAGGTTAGAGGGTGTAAAGGTAACTAAGCTTGAAAAGTATCTTCTCAATTCAAGAAGGTTTATTGTTGATATGAAACGAATGTAGATCCCTGAAAGTGCTATTCCTAAAATCAGCAATAATACGAGATAATCTTCTGGAATTGATAGTTTGCGGAGGAATTTCGGAAACCGACGTGCGAATAAAAATACTAAGGATGTGACCATGATTACGCCTGTTGCTCCATCAAACAGGTCCGATATTAATGCGAATGAATTTGCAGAAACACCTAGGTTTTCCCAGAACCACATGTATCTGGAAAAGACTTTGTAATGGCTGACGATAACCATCACTAGGGATAGATGGAAAAGCAATATTCCCACCCATAGAGCTTTTTCCTCTCGAAGAAGTTTGGGAAATAGAAACATCTGTCCGAGGATTTTGGGCAGGGCTCTTGTAAATCCCTTCGATGCGGGATAAACTGTAAAAGTTGCGGCTGCTTTGGGTCTTCGAGCCCATTTGTACAATCGGTATATGATGCCATCTATGAGTATGATTAATGCTATGTAAGGTAGGATGGCTGTTAGGAAAAAAAGATTGAATTAGTGGACATAAGTCCACACTATTCCGGTAAGGGATTATTTAATTTTCTTGATCAGAAACTTGATGACGTTTTCTTCTTTTTTGGAATCGAGAACCTCGTTACCTGAGGATTTAGCCCATGCTGGAATATCGGCTAGAGTTCCAGGGTCTGTCGCCAAGACTTCGATAACAGTTCCTGTAGGATGTTTTTTTACTTCTTCTGCTAATTTGACTATGGGTATTGGACAGAATAGTCCTCGTACATCAAGTGTTGCGCCGGATTTATTTTCACTCATAGTTTTTTCCTTCTATGTTAGATGAAGAGGGTTGTAGTTGCATCTCTTGATAGTTCTATGAATGTAGCTGCTCCAATCAAATCGTCTACTTCTGGGATTAGATCTTCTTTTGTTACTCCACTCATTTGCATTGTAGGTGTGCAAGCATGGAATTTTACTCCCATATCTTTCGCCATCTTGATCATTTCTTCGATTGTTGGCATGTTGGTTTTCTTCATTTTGCTCTTAATCATCTTGGTTGCCATTGCAGTCATTCCAGGTAGCATTCCAAGTATATTGGGCATCGGCAATGATGGATTTCCAACTGGAGATAGTTTGAGGCTCTTCTTCTTTGTTATTATGTCCATGCCCCAAAAAGTGAAATATAGGTGAACTTCCCAATCCATTGATGCAGCAGTTGTAGCCATCATGAGGGGTGGAAAAGCCATATCGAGGGTGCCCTTTGAGCAAACTATCAGGAGCTTGTTCTTTTTTTCAGTCAAAGTTCTCACCTCCAAGATGATTTATGATTTTTGAACTTCGAATTTCAAAGATTTTTAGACTCATGTATTTGCATTATTTATTTCTCCACTTTTTACTCATTCCAACCCGACGTGGTTGATTTGACATCTTTGATTAACTGCTCTGTCAAGATTGTTCGTATCATGTTACATGCCTGCGTAATCTTGGGATGTGCAAGGGAATAGTAGACATTATTACCAGCTCTTCTCTCTTTGATAATTCTCGTATGTCGCATTACTGCTAGATGTTGTGATACATTGGCCTGTCTTAGGTTAGTAAGTTTGGCAAGTTCAGTTACAGACTTTTCACCTTTCTCGAGTAAATGAAGGATCTCTAGTCTTTTTGGATTGGTTAGAGTTTTGCAGAATTCTGATTGCATTTTGTAGATTGTGTTTTCACTATCGGATGGCAAGAGTATTCGAACATTCGAATATTCGAAACCTATATTAAAATCTTGCCATTGCGCGAGCTTAATTGTTATCGACCGCATAAATTACTTCTAAGAAAATCAATTTGTATTCTATCAAAGCTTATTAACAATGGTATCAAAGTGCCTCGAAAAGGATGATGACAAATGCCAATCAAGACAGGAGACACAGTGAAGTTTCATTTTACAGCAAAACTCGAAAATGGAAAGATCGTGGAATCGACACGACGCAAAAAACCTGTCAAAACAAAAATTGGGTCACAGGATCTCTTGCCCGGATTAGAGAAGGGGATAATCGGATTAGAGAAAGGCAATAAAAAGAAAGTCAAAGTGCCGCCAAATAAGGGATTTGGAAAAAAAGATAAGAAACTGATTCAGAAGGTCGATAAAGAGATATTTAAAAAAGGAGCGAAGCTACGCAAAAATGCGACTGTCGAGATACAGTTTGAAGATGGTATTAAGCGAAGAGCTCTTGTTCAAGATGTGAAAAAAGACTACATCGTGGTTGACCTGAATCATCCTTTAGCTGGACATACTATAACATTCGATATCGAAATAGTTGATGTAAAGCGCGCGCGTGCGGCCAAAGTTTAGTTTTCTTAATATTTTGGTCTAGTACTGGCTAATCTCTTTTGAATGATGTTTTTGATCGGAAGATCTCTTGTAAGATAAAATCCTAAAATGATTGCTACTATTACAATCACAGAAGCTCCAACAATTTGAGCCGAGATCGCTGCAGAGGCAGCAAGGATATAAGAAATATGTTCCGGAGTTAATATGAACAATTGGACACCTATGGTAGACCCTAGAAATATCAAATAGAGAAAAATCAAAACAAGTCCATCCAGGAAGCTTATCCGGTTATCTGCAAGCATTCTCCAAAGTGCAAGATTGATTATTGATAAAATAATTATCAGTTCAAAGAAAATTGTCATATTAACTGGAC